>JAGXRH010000224.1 GCA_018335975.1 Ignavibacteriales bacterium | reverse complement strand
GAGCCACAAACATCAGCATCGGTAACAAGCGGCGTTTCATTTTCACAATCGGAATCAGTTGGTATAACAACAAAAGGAAAACGATTGAAGAAAGAGAACATCAGCGAAGAAGTTGTAAACTTATTTTACAAATTTTTCAATGAACACAAAGAAGCGTTGCGGAGTTTAACGTAACAGTTCGACTTCGCTACTGTGACGTGTAATGTTTATAGAAATATCGGATGAAATTAGTGTGCAACCCCTTCGGAGTTGAACAAAAAATTCAAATCAAATTCTACAAACATTTAATCCCTACGGGATTTTTATTTTCAACATATTATTTCTCGTGAGCATAAATGCTCACGCTACATCAAAGAAATCCCGATGAATCGGGATGAGAATAATAGAATCATTTATGATTCTTTTTTCGTTCAGCGAAACCATTTATGGTTTCGGAACATAATTTATAAAACAACAATGCCCTATCTCACCATCGAAGAAATATTATTGATGCACTTTCGCATCATCACGGAGTTTCAACCGTACGCAAATATCTATACCATTACACGCCCGAATGAATTGGAATCTGCAATCGCTCGTCCGCAACAATCTGCAGGAGGAGAAGATGCGTATAACGATGATTACGAAAAAGCCGCCGCGCTTACAGAATCGCTTATCAATAATCATCCGTTTCAAGATGGAAACAAACGTGTTGGTATTACTGCCGGTTGTGTTTTCTTACTTGCCAACGGATATCACGAAGAAAATTTAAACAACAACGACATTGAAGAATGTGCGTTGAATGTATCACAAAGCAACTGGCGATTCGATGAACTCAAAAAATGGTTTGAGAAACACTTTATTTAATCTCATTTTTTTACTTAAAACAAAACGAACTAATATGCCTCGAACAAATGGACGATATGCAGGATTATTAAAAGCCGCTAAATCAAAAATTAAGCAAGACGGTGTTGCCTGGGAAAATATAATTTCCCGCTATGAGTACAATTTTTTGAAATCGTATCTCTATGCGGTTCATATTGGAAAATTCCACGATGAAAAATTAACTATACTCCGCTGTCTTGGAATAAACCTACAATCGTATCATCCCAATGTTCCCCGCGTGTTCGATAGCGGTTCAGAAACATTTTACATCGTTGAGGATGAAGTGTTGAACGTGAACATTTTATGGGAAAATGAATTATATGAAATGGTGGTTTCAATCCAACAAACAGAACGTGGTTATTACACATACTGTGCATTCTGTCTCGGAGTTTCAGTGAACGCTCGCAAACCGAAAGACGTATTAGAGCATTGTGTATCACAGGCGATTCGCAATTCGTATTACAAAAACAATTTTCTCCGCGTTATACCAACTGAAGATTACGAGAGAAGCATTAGTATTTCCATTGGGAAGATTGAAGGGAAAAATCTTTCAGAAATTTTTCTTCCCAAAGAAAATACAGAATCGCTGCAAATGTTTATTGATGCAGTAAAAAACTTTGATACGATTAAAAAACCATTGCGTTACTTACTCAGCGGTAAGCCGGGAACGGGAAAAACCGAATCAGTACGCGCAATAATGAAAGAGTGTAATAACTATGCAACGTTTCTTTTTGTGGAGGGGAATTGCAATTTGTTGGAAGTGTTTCGCGTTGCTTCACTATTTTCTCCCGCAGTGCTTTGCCTTGACGACATAGATTTAATTTGTGGAAATCGCGAAGATGGTTTGTATAAAAATTTGGGAAGTTTTCTGAATTTAATGGACGGTTTACAAAATTCTAATCTATTTGTTCTCGCAACTACAAACGATAAAAGGTTAGTGGACGTTGCAGCATCGCGTCCCGGACGATTTGATACGATTATGGATATAGAAATACTTGAATCGTCATTATACCTTGACCTTGTTCAGAAACGCTGTGCGAATGAGAAAATAATTCAACTCTTTACTGAATCCGTTATTCAGGAATTACGGGCAAAGAAAGTTTCCGGTGCGTTTGTTGTCAATCTGTTGAAACATTTGGAAATTAAGCACTCTCTTTCTCAGGAAAAGGTTGATGAAGAATATGTGTTTGAAACACTTGAACGTTTGCACAAAGGATTTTACAAACGCGCAAGTCCAGTAACAGAACCAGCATTTGGATTTGAAGCGAATTGAAATAATATGCTTTCCCGAAGAACACTTTTTAAAGCAATAAGCACACTTCCGTTTGCCTTCTTTGCAAACTCCAAAGCATTTTCACATTCTCATTTTGAATATCGTTTGCCAACGTACGAGGATTATTCTACAATTGATTATGCAATTGCAGATTACATCAAAAGCGCGCACGGCTTACGCTTAAAAATTCATTCAATGAAAATTCCGCGCGAATATATTCAACTATATTCAAATGTTTATCGAGAAAACCACGAACAATTTCTTTCCGGCCTTTGTTCAGCGTTACTCCATTTTGAAATTTATTCTCCCTTCGAAAAAAACACAATCGAAAACATTGATTGGAGAAAAATCAAAAGTATCATTGATGAGCAAGCGAGAAAACTTGGTATTATTATTTGGTACACGCCGTACTCACAAAACAGTTATTCTTGGTTAGATAATTATTTGAGTGAACATATCGAAGAACACTACAAATCTATACTAGATAAAAAACATGTGGAGGGAATTAGACATTATTCGCAATGCAGACATTTTATTTACCATGAGCCACAGCCAATGTTTTTTACAATCAATGGAGTTACGATGAATACGGTTGATGTTGTAGAATGGATTTTGAAATGGGAAGGATTGTTGAATCCGTTTTGGTTGTAAAATGAAAGGGAGAAACTTCCTCGGGGTTCGCGCTTAATAAAAAATTTCCCAAACGCTTTCGCAGTGGTTTAGGATTTTTTATTTTATACCGAAATGATTGTTCACCCCATTACATCTCTCGAAGTTCCTCAACTTCTTCCCTACAAAACTCTTCGCCGTCCCGAAGAACATTTGCAGCAAAATATATTTGTCGTTGAAGGAGAAAAAGTCGTTCGGCGTTTATTGGAAAGCGAACTCGAGGTTGTTTCTCTTCTTCTCACTCCGCAATGGTTTGAAGTCTATCAGCCGCTTGTAGAAAAGAGAAAAGAAAATGGGTTTGAAGTTTTTGTGGGAGAAAAAAGTCTTCTTGATACAATTGTCGGATTCAATCTTCATCAAGGAATAATGGCAATTGTAAAAGTTCCGCAAACGTTTTCTGTTGAAGGAATTGCAAAACAAACATCGCAACCCTTTTTATTTGTTGCGCTTGATGGAATTGCAAATGCTGAAAATATGGGAATGATTGTCCGTAACTGTTCTGCGTTTGGTGTTGATTGTATTATCGTTGGCGAAACTTCGTGCTCACCGTATTTACGGAGAGCAGTGCGTAATTCGATGGGAACAATTTTCAAAATGAAAGTGGTTCATTCAAAAAACCTTGCAAACGATTTACAATTTCTTACGCAAAAGTATTCAACAAATATAATCGCCGCACATCCGCAGGAAGGTTCAATCGAAATTCAGAAAATAAAGTGGGAAGGAAATCTTTGTATTGTTTTCGGAAGCGAAGGAGATGGAATTTCGAAAAATATTCTCGATGTTTGTAATACAAAAGTAACAATTCCCATGCACAACGAAACTGATTCCCTCAACGTTGGTTCCGCTGTTGCTGTGGTGTTGTGGGAAACGAGAAGAAAATTATCAATGAATAATGAGTAATGAACAATGCAACTTAAATCTATAAAACAAACATCAAAAGAAATTCTGACAATGATATGGAACGATGAACACGTGAGTTCATTTAGCACAAATTATTTACGAGAGCATTGTCCGTGCGCAGGATGTAAAGGAGAAACCGTGTTGTTTCAAACCTACATTCCCGAAAAGAAAGAACCGCTTCCGGGGCACAGTGAAGTGAAATCAATTTCTCCCGTGGGAAGTTACGCTATCAAAATTTTGTGGGGCGATGGACACGATATGGGATTGTACACGTTTGATTACTTGCGAGAAATATGTTCGTGTGAAAAGTGTTCTGATTCAAGGGAAAAATAAATTTTTTAATAATACTCGTTTTCGTTTGTTACTCTCTCTCTCTTTTATTTTATTGTTGCCCGCTTTTTTACACTTACTAACGATTTTCAGAATCTATGGCTTTGGGTACGCTGTTTTACAGACGGGGGAATATTTACATTTTATCCGTATTTGTTTTTTTCTCGGTCATCCTGTTGGGTGGATGTGATGAACCGACAAAATCACCGCAACCGGGAATTTTAGAAGTCCGGCTTAAATCCGTTGTAGATACCAGCGGTTCGTTTTATTTTTCTCCTACCGTTCCCACGCGCCATATCTTTACCGCTCAACTCAAGTCGCTCTCCGTGTATCGCGATAGCCGGGTGTTTTTTGAAGTGTACGGCGATATTCGATCGACACGTCGGTACGCTTCCATCATAGACCTTCTTGCACATCCCGCGCTCGATTCTGCATTAGTCCTTGGACAAAGTTACGCTCCGCCGGAACAATACCTCCGACTTAATTTCGGTTTAAATCCCGCAGGGTTTTCATTTTATAATGGGAATACCAATGTACCAATTCGGGTGCTCGATAAACGCTCGCCGGGTGAAGAAGTTCTCTACCTGACGAATAAATTGTTTCGCGTACAAGAGGGAAGAAAAACAATTGTTACTATTTCGATAAATATTGACTCTTCAATGACGCGTTCAACGGATGATGGAGAAGATGTATTTCTCTTTTCCCCTAAAGTTTGGATTTCGTCCGTTATCATACAATAACGAAAATTATTTTTTATGAATTTTCACAAACAAATATTTTTGCGTCGGGCTATTCCCGGATTGCCTATTCTTTTTGGAATGGCTCTCAGCGTGTTTCTCCTTTTCAGCGGATGTCCTTCTCCGAAGGATGCCGGCAAATTGAAACAGAATCAACCGCCGGAAACGAGCATAGCAAACGTGCCCCCGCCTGACTCACTTTATGCATACAGCACTCCCCGTCTCACGTTGTATTGGAGCGGGAAAGATAAAGATGGATTCGTTACCGGTTTTCGATTTCGCTGGCTTACTCATCAACCTGACGGTGATACAGTAACGGGTTGGAGAACAATACTCAACCTCTCGTATAAAGGACTTATCAATCGCTCAATAGTTCCGGAAGTGTGGGAATCGCCAACATCCGCAAAAATGGCTGTTCCGAAAATTTATCATTACCTTTCTACGCTTACGGGAAACTCGGTGGATAGTGTGGTCAATATTCTTGATAGCGGAAAAGCATTGTATCTTGAGGGAGATTCGGTGTTTATGGCAAACAAGAAAGAATTTCAAAACCCGAATAAAGGCACGTTCATTTTTGATTCACGCGGAGATACGAATCATCATACATTTGAAATTAAGGCAGTTGATAATTTAGGAGAAGCCACCCCAACACCGGCGACGGTTCGATTTGGGACACCGCGCATTTATCCTCCGGATGTACGGATTGAAATGATCGGAAATATTCGATTAATCAGAGACGCTAATAATTTACCACCCCCGGGAGTAACCTGGTACACCAATCGTGAAAATCATAGGCGTTACAACATCGCCGTGAATATGTTGCCGGAGTTTACGGAAACGTATAAGGGGCTTTATCTTAAGTTTACCGGCTCCGATAGTTTAAGTTCGGAGTTGGAATATCAATGGAAAGTTGATTCGAAACCATGGTCGGATTTTACCACAGAGTCCGATGTTTACATCAATGCCTCAATGTGCGATTCACGTTTTGGTGATGATGATGTTTGGTATGATACGACAGCGTATCTGGATACAACGAAATACCACACCATTATTATTCGAACCAAAAATCAATACCAACTTCTCGACGATACACCCGATACGTTACGTTTTAAGATTCGCGTTCCCAATTTTCGCCGGACATCCAATCGGTATCTATTTATTGACAACACCGATACCGTTCCCCGAAACATTTCTGCTCGTGAAAATCCCGGACGCGGTGAACGAGTTGCTTTTTTCTATAATGCATTGCAACAAGCTCTCCCCGGGGCGACTATAGATACGATGGTTGTATTGCATAAAGATAATTTTCCTAATTTTCTTACGCTTACGGATTACAATGCAGTTGTTCTCTCCAGCGAAAAGAAACTCCGCGGAGGTCAATTACGTGGATTATTTATTGTTGATAAATCTGTGAGCGCCCTCAACGAATATCTGAACCTCGGCGGGAAATTAATCATTAGCAGTTGGGATTTATATTCTCGTCTCGTTTCTCTTGGCGCTGATTCTGCGAAGCGATTATTTTTCCAACGCAATTTGCATTTCCCAATAGATACTATTGTAAAAGAGCGCGATTTTGTCGGAGCAAATGGAATATTTGGGTATCCATCAGTAACCGTTACTACCGATACTTCAAAAGTTTTAGGCAGCGCATTGGATTCCATCATCGTTGGCGAGCGAGCCATTCCGTTTGGTGAAGTTATCTATAACTATCGTTCATTATCGAACACGCGAACAAGTCCCGTTGGCGTTCGTTACATCGGACCAACGTATAAAATTGTGTATTTCGGTTTCCCGCTTTTCTATATTGAACAACCGACGGGAACCGAAGCGGCGGCAATTCTCCGAAAAGCATTTCAGGATATTCAGGAACTTCCATAGTTGTTGGAAAAAATTATGATTCGTTACACTCTTCTCTTTCTTTTTTTCATTCACACTTCGTTGTTTTCCGCGGGGAAAATTACCGGGAAAATAACCGATGCAAGCACGGGCGACGCTCTTTTCAATGTTAACGTATTGGTCGTCGGTTCAACGCGCGGCGCCATTACCGATGTTCAGGGAAAATATATGATTGAAGGTGTTCCGACCGGAAAACAAACTCTTCGCGCTACCATCATCGGATATGAAACCGAAACAAAATCCGTAGAAGTAAAAGATGACGAAACCATCACGGTAAATTTGAAAATGAGCTCTTCGTCTGTTCAATTGAAAGATTTTGAAATTTTAGGAGAGGGAAAAGTTGCAAACGTTCAGGCAACATCATCAACAAAAATTGTAAGTGCGCGCTCGATAGAACAAATTCCTAACGTAAAAAGCGTACAGGATGTTATGGCGATTCAACCGGGTGTGGTAAAGATGGGAAACAATGTTTTTCTTCGGGGTGGTCGCGCAAACGAAGTGCAGTACGTTGTGGACGGAATTTCGGTGAATGATAACGTGGGAAGCGCGGGAGGAACAACATCACAAGCGAACGAACAAATCGCGCAATTCAATGCCGGCGTTGGTAATTCCATCAGCGCATCGGGAATAAATATTTCGGCAAACGCGATTCAAACGTTAAGTGTTACCACCAGCGGATTTGATGCGGAGTTTGGCAATGCGCAATCCGGCGTTATCAGTATTATAACGAAATCGGGTTCGGAACGTTATACCGGTTCGTTTCAGTACCGCACAGATAAAATGTTCGACCAGACATCATTCAATGAAAAATATTATTCGCTTTCTTTCGGAGGACCCGAGCCGATTTTTTCACAATTACTGCCTCTTTCAGGAATAAATCCAGAAGGAAATTTAACCTTTTTTCTTTCTTCCGATTTCAGCCAGAACGATGGACCCTTTACCTATAACCAGAACTCATTTTATAACCCCCTTCACCGCCAAGTGAGAATGAGGGGATTTTTAGGAGACGTTCTTGGATTCGGGTATCAGGATTTTTTATCCAACTCCTTTACCTTTAACGGAAAAGTACGATATGACTACAGCGGCTCCGACCAGGTTTCGTACGCATACCGCGCAAGTTTTGGAACTTATCACGATTACCGCCATGTCTGGCAATATCTTTCCGATTCATCCACACAAAATGAAAATAATTCGGGGCAACATACCGTCCAATGGACACATTTTTTAGGAACAAACGCTTTCTACCGTTTGCAAGGTAGTATTATTGATATTCAGAGAAGAGCATCGGTTGCAGGTTTGCCCCCCAATCGGTATTCCCGATACACCGATAATTCAGAGTATGACCCAGGAAGAGACGGTTTTTATGATTTTGGCTCGAATCAATCGTGGTCAGACCGCTCAAATCGAACGACGACATTCAAATTTGATTTAAATTTACCCGTTCATTCATTGCACTACCTGAAAACGGGAGCGGAAATTAATCTTGAAGAAATTCGTTCTACTGAAATCAGTTATCCGCTTGGAAGAATATCTTCAGGTGGAAGAACGTACTCGGCTCCCTATCCCGATTCCATCCGAAACGACCAGGGTTTATACCCGGGATATGGTGTGTATCGCTGGAATCTTCTAAACTTCCCGAACACAGGTTCAATGTATGTTCAGGATAACATAATGTTTTACGGAACAAACTTACACGTTGGCTTGCGATACGATTATCTCTTCGTTGGCGAGCAAGTATTCAACCAACATTTTGTTGCTGAATGGAGTGATGCAACAGGACTATTTCCGGATTGGATACAAAAACCCGGAGAAGCAACCGATTCATCATGGTTGCCTGCGAATACGCAAAATAATTATAAACGCGTTGGTTCAAAAGGGTTCCTTTGGTATTTGACGCACGGATTTATTAGCCCACGGCTGGCAATCAATTTTCCTATCACCGAACGAATAGGCTTCTTTTTTAATTACGGACATTTCCTTCAATTTCCGGAGCGCACACAATACTTCAGAACACCATACATTACCGGAGGCGATGTAACAGTCGGAAATCCATCTTTAGAACCGCAACGCACCGTTCAATACGAAAGTGGTTTTGAAAATCAAATTACTGATGACATTGGTTTAGGAATCCGGGGATTTTACAAAGATATATTTGATTATGTAACTGTTGTTCCGGCGAGAAAGGTCAACGTGTACCTGAATAGCGATTATGCCAGCACCCGCGGTTTTGAAGTAACCATTAATAAATCAACAACGCACCACATCTCCGGAAATATCAGTTACTCATACCAAATAGCAAAAGGGCGCTCATCGAATCCGTTCCAGAATGCGTTAGATGCTAATTTTTCGTTACCACGCGAAGTGCGACTTGACCATGACCAACGCCATACAGTGAATATCATAGCGAGTTATCGTGTTGAACAGAATGAAGACTATGATATTTTCGGAATTCCGTTTATGAATGACTGGAGCGCTTCGGTTACAACATCATACGGGAGCGGCTTTCCCTACACCCCGACTTCGTCGCGTGTGAGTACATTGGAGGATGCCTATAAAAAGAATACTGCCGATGGTCCCAGCACGGTTACGATGAATCTTTCTTTTTTCAAAAGATTTTCAATCGTAAGCAAAGTGAAATTTGTGGTAACGTTAGATATTCTGAATTTACTTGACCGGGAGAATATTAATTCTGGCTCCGGCTTCAACGTCAATTTTGGTCGCCCGTACCGTTTTGGGGATTACGATTACGAATCGAGACGAATGTATCAATGGTACCAAATGCCCGGCATTTTACCGCCGTATGCGTTTGGCGCACCACGGCAGGTATTATTAGGGCTGAAAATGAATTGGGAGTAGTGAGTTTGTCCGAAGCCCCGACAGATTTCGCGGAAAAGTGTTCTTTTCCGGGAATGTTGTCTGCTTCCCCAAAAAATTAAAACACCAATGAATATTTTAATGAGTTGAGAGAATAACAATGAAGACATTTCGATTTTCCTTTAACAGCGTTTTGCTTCTGATTATCTTTTGGAACGGAGGTAACGCAAACACCGACCCGAAACGTAACACACAGAAGAATAGCACCCCACCGTTCGCCGTAGCGCCTAATTATAAGCACGCATATCAGGGAAGCACCGCCCCTTTGAGGATGATGTTAAGTAATTACAGTTCCATCGGAAGGGCGGCTTGGACTCCGAATTCAGGTAGCGTAAGCCCCGCAGAAACACTTGGAATGGAATACCCAAACGGTTCTGGGATCGAACATATCTATGGCGGTGGTTTGTGGATTGGTGGAATGATTGATACTACGGTTGCCGGAACAGGCCAACTAACAAAAGTTGTAACGACGGGATACGAAGGGAATGGCGCAGACCGAGAATTTTTTCCCGGCTCGGGTCCGGATGACAAACTTTGGATTGTTCGAGATTCAGCGAAACCGGTTGGATGGGATTCTTATTGGGGAAGTGCAATTCCGTTCAAAAAAATTTCCGATGAGGACTTTTATTGCCGCTATCGGGATTTTAATACCGGAGTGAATATTGCGAATCATACTCCGCTGAATGTTGAAGTTATTCAGAAATCGTTTTCGTGGACAAATGATTACGCAGGAGCGCTCATTCCCATTGATTTAACTATCATAAACCAAGGGAACCGCACAATTAACAACGCATATATCGGATATTTTATTGATACGGACATCGGTAACCACCTTCAAACAACAGGGCGTGGATTTCTCAGAGATTATTGGAGCGAAAATTTTTCCGGATATGTGTCCACTCCACGGATGGCGTATGCGCATAATCCGATAAGTCGCGGAGCAACTCCCATCGGCTGTGTTCTTGTGTCGCCACCGGATATTCCGGATTCTATGCGATATACATATCAGTGGCTGGATTTTACCACGAACAATATTCAGGATAATAACGACGCGCAACGGTATGATAATTTAATGGCTCGTGGTACTGTCGCATCAAACCAATCGCCGCAGGTTACTTCGCTGAGCGATACGCGATTTATTATTTCCTTCGGTCCGTTTAATATCGCTCCGCTCGAATCCCTAAAAATAGTTGTGGCGCTTATTTCCGGCGCAGATTTGGAAGAGTTGAAAGAAAATGCCACACGCGCCGTGGAAATTCATCGCTTGGGATATAAGATGCCGTTTCGTCCCACATCACCAAAACCGGTTTCGGAAGAAATTACATTTGAGGTTTCCCAACAATCCATTCGCTTAAAATGGGATAACTCTTCCGAAAATGGTTGGGATGATTCAAATAAAATTGCCGAAAGTTTTCCCCCGAATCACTGGAGACGTATCAATCCACCGATAACGATTGACCCTGTTACCGGCGATACCGATTATCACCCACGAGGCGGGCGGGTATTTGAAGGGTACAGAATTTATCGTAGTTCCGACCCCACAAACCCCTATAACACCTCAGGATTAAAACCGCCTCTCGAAAGTTTTGCCCTCCTGAAACAAGTGGATGTTGACGATGATAATTTTGAATTTAATACCGGCATTCAGTACGAATATACAGACTCCAATCTTGTTCGCGGAAATACGTATTGGTACGCTGTTACCACATTTTCTCTTCCGAATGAATTTACCCAAATTACTTCGGGAGAAACAACACAGGTGCGAACAAAGCCGTTAGAATCCTACGTCTTGCAAAATGCCGGCGGTATCGTGTTGCCGTTTTCCGTAGCAAAAAAGAAAAATGAAGTTCTTGTCGTTCCGAATCCCTACCGCGTTGACAACGATTATACATTTGAAAATGGCGGCTGGGAAGGGCTTACAAGTAAGTGGCAAGAAAATCAGCGTCTGATTCGTTTTATTCACGTACCTGAAAAATGCGTCATAAAAATTTATACGCTCGCCGGCGATTTGGTGGACGAGTTACACCACGACCAGGCGGATGAAACTATCAAACGCGGGGAAGTGGATTGGCATCTGCTCAGTAAAAGTAATCGCGCGATTGCAAGCGGTATTTATATCTTCACGGTCGAGGCAGACGACTTTGAAACACAGATCGGTAAATTTGTCATCATTCGTTGAACGGAGAAAACCACTATGAAAATTATTCCTAAAAACATACGATACTTTTCGCTCTTCCTTTCCTTTTTTGTTTTTCTCGCGTCGTCGTTTGCGGGAAATCGTTCAGGAACAGTTGGAGGTCAATTTCTGAAATTACCGACTGATGCCCGTGCTGTAGCAATGGGTGGGAGTGTCGTTGCAGTTGCCGAAGGTGCCTCATCGCTTGCATACAACCCAAGCGGGATGACCAGTATTTCAGGCACGACGGTTTCCTTTACTTATACGCCGTGGTTTGCGGATATCCAACATTCGTTCGTCGGTCTCGCAACATCATTAGATGAGTTTGGCACAATCGGTATTGGCGCAACAATGCTTGCCACTGACGATATGCCCGTTACCACTAACGCCTATCCCGAAGGCACGGGAGAATATTTTCGCGCCGCAGATTATGCTTTTCATCTTGCGTATGCGAAAAACATCAGTGATAAATTTTCTGTTGGACTTGCAGGAAAATATATTTATTCCTCGCTCTACAATAATAAAACAACCGCAACGTCCATTGCCTTCGATATTGGTACGCTGTACGATATGCCGGAAATCCGAACACGACTCGGCGTATCGCTGAACAATTTAGGAAACGATATTCAATATTTGAAAGAACCGTATTCACTTCCAACGTCGTTACGATTTGGAGCGGTTGTTACGTTGGTGCAGGAAGACGAACAACGATTGCTTTCCACATTGCAAGTTGGACGCCCGAACGATGCAGACGAACAGTACAACGTCGGCGCGGAATATATTTTCAATGATATGTTTGCGTTGCGCGGAGGATATAAATTTGTTTACGATGTAGAAAGTTTTACCGCAGGTTTCGGTCTCAATTTACTTTCGATGGGATTTAGCGGCGAACTGAATTACGGATATAATCATTTTGATGTTCTTCCCGGCACCCACACGATTTCTTTTGAGCTCGGTTTTTAATCGTTTATCATTTTCTGTTTCAATTTATTATGAACGTTTTGCATTTCTTCCGAATTCGATTTCACGTACTTTTCTTTGCAGTCGCCTTTGGTTTTTTGTTTCTTAGCACGGGGTGTGAACTCACAACAGATACGAGGCAAGCCAAATCAGTTCCCACGACGAACCATTTGGTGATTAATGAATTCTTCACGATAGACCCATCAAAGCCAAACCCCTATGCGTGGATTGAAATTTTCAACCCGATTCCCGATTCGAATGTTCGATTGTTTAATTATACCTTGTTAGGTTCGGATACAACAGATACACTGCAAAGAATAGATACCCTGAGCAGAAAAGAATACTTTCTCAAATTTAAAGCGCTTGTGTTTTCCGAGAACTTTTTCGTCCCGTTTCAACCACCGCAATCGCACGGAATTCAAGAAGTGTATCTTTCACTGGCATTCTCAAACCCTATCGAAGTCAGTGAATTTGTAATGCGCCCCAATGAACTCTTTGTTTACACCAACGATACTACCCGTTTGTTAGAACATACGGATATCGGCGGTGATGGAAAAGCAATTCGCGTGCAGGCGGTATCACGAATGGATACGCTCGTTCCGCTTAGCACGGTGCTGACATTCGCAGTAATTGATTCGTCGTACAAAACGTTTCCGTTTTACTTCTCGCAAAATAGCGCTTCATTTCAGATTCCAAGCTCAGGAGAAATTGCGCTTGTTTATCGCGAGGATGTGTTGGTGATACGTTCTGTCCGAATCAGCGCACAAGGAGCGCAAATTGATTTTAACAGTATTGATACTGTGTACGGAGTTCATGAAACCATTCTTGATGTAGTACGCTTTGGCAATTACACACCGGTAATTAATCCCTCGCCCGGTAACGTATCCGCCGGGTATCTTCCCGAATTTGCCTCGCTTGCCCGGTACAGCGGCGCATATTTTACAGGAAATACCAGAAACGATTTTTATTTTGAAACTCAACCAACCCCCAAATTCAACAACCCGCGGCATCACCCATAAAAGTGTAGAACAAAAAAAAATCCATTCCGAAATTCAGAATGGATTTTTTTTTGCTGCCCTGTCAGGATTCGAACCTGAAATTCCTTGATCCAGAGTCAAGTGCGATAGCCATTACGCTACAGGGCAATGGGCAAAGCAATATGTAAAAAGTGCGGGCAAAAGATACGAAAAGTGTATGAACTAATTAGGGGCTCATTGAATCCGTCGTGGTGTTTTTGCCCACCACGATTGAAGAAAAATTCACCCTTCCAAACGGTCTGTAAAAAATCTGTCTTTTCAATCTATTTCTTATATTTGTCCACGCTTTAAACAAGAAATTACTTCTGTCATTATCGCAAAGATATTCACGCTCTAACCTATGGCAACAAAAAATCAAAACGTTCAAAACTCAAACTCTATCATCGTCAGCGTAGGTGTTGCGCTCATAAAAGAAGGCGATAGTATTGTAGCATATTGCCCTGCGCTGGAATTATCTTCCTACGGAGATACGAAAAAAGAAGCCCGCTCCGCATTTGAAGAAGCGTTGAAAATCTTTTTGAAAGAGACGATGCAAAAAGGAACTTTGGAAAAATTTCTTTTGAAACTTGGTTGGTCATTAAACATATTTACCTGCCGCAATTTCTTTCTTCTCGTTCCGTAAGCGCTTAAAAATCTTTTCTGTTTCCAACCTAATTTTTGGGAAGAAACGTTGAAGAAAATTTCACCTTTTAAAGTGCCACTTCTCTTGAAAATGAGTGCGCTTTTTAGTAAGTTTTCCCCGCAATTTTACGAATATTTTCGCCACAATTATTTAACCTTCATTCCCCAAAAATCTTACGGAGAAACCTATGAAATTCAGCACCACCTGCGGTGGATTACTCAAAGTTTTAAGCAAAGTCAATGCAGTCGTTCCATCAAAATCACCACTACCGATTCTCGACCATATATTGTTCGATGTTTCCGGTTCAACACTTACGCTTACAGCAACGAATTTAGAAATCACGATGTTCGTTTCGCTCGGCGTGAAAGGAAATTCCAACGGAAAGATTGCCGTTCCCGCACAACTTTTTACCAACACCATTTCCGCGCTTCCGCAAAACACCAACGTAACGTTCTCCGCGGATATTGCCAAGAGAAAAATTGTTCTGACAACAGAAAAAGGGACGTATCACCTCAGCGGACAGAACGCAGAAGATTTTCCCAAAACAACGGATGTTTCTGCGGGAAAAGAAATTTCTCTTCCGAGCGAAAAATTGCAGCGTGTGATTTCCAAAACTTCATTTGCCGCAAGCGCTGATGAACTTCGTCCTTCAATGACTGGCGTGTTATTTGATTTCGGAGGAAATGAATTACGCTGTGTTGCGACGGATGGACATCGTTTAGTGAAAATGACATTACAATCCATCGGCTCAAAAGAAAAACGCGAAGTGATTATTCCGCAGCGAGCCCTTTCGATTTTAAATCGCTCGCTTGATGAAGCCGATTGCGCAATGTCGTTCGATGACCAGCAAGCAAAATTTTCTTTCGGAACAACGACAATGTACACGCGGCTCATTACCGATAAATATCCCAATTACGACGCGGTGATTCCGACAGATAATGATAAAGAAATGCGTGTGAACCGCGAAGACATTCTTGCTTCTGTGCGGCGTGTCGGATTTTATACAAGTCAGGACACAAAACAAATCCGTATGGCGTTGAAACGAAATCAACTTACGGTTGCGGCGGAAGATGTTGGACTTTCCGGCGGCAATGCAAGCGCAAACGAAGAACTTGCGTGCGAATATACCAGCGAAGCAATGGATATCGGATTCAACGCAGTGTATGTTTCCGATATACTTTCACACCTCGACGGCGAAGAAATGATTTTCACCTTCAGTTCACCAACGCGCGCAACAATGGCAAAACCTGCGAAGAACGAAGAGAAAGAAGAAATTCTGATGTTGGTTATGCCGGTGAGACTCAATTCATAATGGTTTGAGATTTGAGGTTGGTGGTTTGTGTTTCTTTCTCTAACCTCAAACCGCAAACCTCCAACCAAAAAATAAATTTGCGGCTTTCTTCAATTCGACTTCGCAATTTTCGCAAACACGCTTCATCGCAATTGGATTTTGCTAACGGAGTAAACATTCTCGTTGGCAATAACGGACAAGGAAAAACGAACGTTCTCGAAGCGCTCAGTTTTCTTTCGCTCACAAAAAGTTTTCTTTCCGCAAGCGATACGTTGGTGTGCAAACACGGCGAAGAGTTGTTTGAAGTTTCTGGAAAAATGATTTCGGATAATGGTGTGGAATACAATGTTCGCGTTGCTCATCAAATTTCTACTGCGGAAAAAGTTTTCACGATTAACAAGCAAAACGTTGAGCCGCGTTCATCGGTCATCGGAAAATTTCCGATTGTGATTCTCTCGCCGCATCATTCCGCGATTACGTTTGGCTCGCCGAGTGAACGGAGAACGTTCGTGGATTTTGTTTTGTGTCAATCATCGCGCTCGTATCTTGATAACTTGCAAACGTTTCGCCGCATCTTAAAACAACGCAACGCATTTCTTCACGACGCCAAAATTTCTCGACGACCGATTGACGACAGCATAGAAACGTGGAACGAACAATTTACCGAAGCCAGCGCAACCGTAATGCAAAAGCGAAATACATTCATTCAGGATTTTCAAGCGTACGTAACGAATGCGTACAAAGAAATTGTAGAAAGCGAAGAAGTTCCGACATTGACATACACGCCGCAAATTGCTATTCAACATAAATCTTCTTTGTACGAAATTGAAATGCTGCTCCAAGAGAAAATGGAAAATGAAAAGCAACGTGAATTTGCATCGGGGACAAGCGTCGTCGGTCCGCATCACGATGAAATTGATTTTCGTTTGAACGGATTTGAACTCAGAAAATTTGCATCGCAGGGACAACATAAAACGTTTCTCGTTGCGTTAAAAATAGCGGAGTTTCATTATTTGAAAAATGCTTGCAACGAAACGCCGATGTTTTTACTCGATGACGTCTTCAGTGAACTCGACGAACAACGTGCGCAAAAAGTTTTGGATTTGGTTCGCAAGCACGGACAAACATTTGTAACAACGACAAACTCCAACGCTCTTGATGGTATTCTTTCTTACGGGAAAGAGAATAGAAAGTTTACTATTGATGATGGAAAAGTACTGAGTGGTAATTTGTAATTGGCAATTAGTAAAAAAAAATACCAATTACATTTGAAATGATGAGAAAGAATTTTCAACAGCACCGCTCAACTTCTTATCCCAAGGAACTGAATACAATTCTTCAAACCGCAATTCAATCTCTCGGATTATCACACGGTATTGCGCAAGGAAGAGTGTTGAACGAATGGAAAAATATTGTCGGCGAGCATATCGCAAAAGTAACCGAAGCGGATTATTTCGATAAAGAAACATTAGTCGTGAAAGCTACATCGAGCGCATGGCGAAACGAATTGACATTTTACAAACAAGAAATACTCAAAAAAATAACCTCGCTCGTTGGCGAAGGAATTGTGAAAGAAATTAGATTTCGGTAATAGTAATTGGCAAATTGTAATTAGTAATTTGAGGCTTGTATGTTGAAGTTAGAAGAATTAGAAGTTTATCAACTTTCAGAAACGCTTGCAGATATTGTTTGGGAAATTTGCGTTGATTGGGATTGGTTTGCAAAAGATACTGTTGGAAAACAATTGGTGCAAACATTGCCGAAGGATTCGGGAGATTTAGTTTCAAAGAAAATATCCAATTTTGCTATTACGCACGAGGCTCATTGCTTGAAACACGTCATTGGTTGCGACGCGCAAAAAAGAGAAAACTACTTTCACCGCAACAAGAAAGTGAATTGAAGAAAACACTTCAGTTACTTTCTCCGAAATTAAATGCATATATAAAAGTAAATAAACAGCAAGTCAGTAGAAAAACGAACGACTAATTACCAATTACCAATTACGAATTACAAATTACATTTTAGAAAATGGCAAAAAATAAAACTGAAAACGAAGAACAACAGAAAAACGGCGAAACATACACCGCTGATGACATCACCGTCTTAAAAGGTCTTGAAGCGGTTCGCAGAAGACCCGCAATGTATATCGGTGATGTGAGTTCTCGCGGACTTCATCACCTTGTGTACGAAGTTGTTGACAACTCGATTGACGAAGCGCTTGCCGGTTACTGCACGGACATCAACGTAGTTTTCAACGCAAACGGTTCTGTTTCTGTGCAAGATAACGGTCGTGGAATACCCGTGGACATTCATCCCGAAGAAAAGAAAAGTGCGCTTGAAGTTGTGATGACGGTGTTACATGCGGGAGGAAAATTCGATAAAGATTCGTACAAAGTTTCCGGTGGTTTGCACGGCGTTGGCGTTTCTGTCGTGAATGCGCTCAGCGAATGGCTGGAAGTCGAAGTTGTGCGCGATGGAAAAATTCATTTCCAAAAGTATGAGAAAGGCGACCCCATTGCGCCGGTGAAAGTAATCGGCAAAGCGGAAAAGAATCGCGGAACCGGAACAAAAGTAACGTTCTTTCCCGACGGAACAATTTTCAAAAACCGGACATTCAAGTTTGATATTATTGCAGAACGTTTACGCGAACTTGCTTTCTTGAATCCGACGGTAACTCTTACGCTGTTGGAAGAAGCAACAAAGCAAGAAGAAACATTTCATTTCAAAGGCGGATTGATTGAGTTTATAAAATATTCTGATTCAACGCGCCCGTCAATTACCAAAAAACCGTTTTATACAAAAGGCGAAGGCAAAGATGAAAACGGAAGAACGGTGGAAGTTGAAGTTGCATTTCAATATAATAGCGGTTACAGCGAAAATGTTTTTTCGTACGTGAACAACATCAACACGCACGAAGGGGGAACACATCTCGTTGGTTTTCGAACATCACTTACTCGCACGTTGAACTCGTACGCATCAAAAAATAATTTGATAAAAGATGCAAAGATTACGCTTACTGGTGATGATTTCCGCGAAGGTTTGACTGCGGTTATCAGTGTGAAAGTCCCAGAGCCGCAATTTGAAGGGCAAACAAAAACAAAACTCGGCAACAGTGAAATAAAAGGAATTGTTGAAGGTGTTCTCGGCGAAAATCTTTCTACGTGGTTGGAAGAAAATCCGAGTATTGCAAAAGTAATTATAGAAAAATGTTTACGCGCTGCAGAAGCACGTGAGGCATCGAGAAAAGCGCGTGATTTGGCGCGAAGAAAAAATGCGATGGACGGTGGCGGACTTCCCGGAAAACTTGCCGATTGTTCTATCAACGACCCGGAGCATTGCGAGTTGTATTTGGTAGAAGGAGATTCCGCCGGTGGAAGCGCAAAGCAGGGACGTGATAGAAAGTTTCAAGCGATTCTTCCGCTCAAAGGAAAAATCTTGAACGTGGAAAAAGCGCGTTTGCATAAAATGTTAGAGAACGAAGAAATCAGAAATATCTTTACAGCAGTCGGTACCGGCGTTGGTGATGATTTCAATTTAGAAAAACTTCGTTACAACAAAATTATTCTGATGTGCGATGCTGACGTTGATGGTTCGCATATCCGCACGCTGCTTCTCACGTTGTTGTTTCGTCATATGAAAGATTTGATAGAAGCGGGACACGTCTATATTGCGCAGCCGCCGCTCTACAAATTAAAAAAAGGAAAACAAGAATACTACGCGTACGACGATGACGAGCGCGATGATATTTTGAAGCGAATGAAATCCGAAAAGAAAAACGGAAGCGAAAAAGAGGAGGAAGAAGAAAGCGGCGAAGAAGTTACAGCGACCGAAGGTGAGCCAGTCGTAAAAAGAGGAAACATTGTAATTTCCCGTTACAAAGGTTTGGGAGAAATGACGCCGGAACAATTGTGGTCAACTACAATGAATCCCGAAACGAGAACTGTTTTGCAGGTAACATTGGAAAACGCGATTGATGCTGATAAAACGTTTTCCACTTTGATGGGAGACGAAGTAGAGCCGCGACGACAATTTATCGAACAGAATGCGAAGTATGTGCGGAATTTAGATGTGTAAGTAAGTAGTTGAGTATTTGAGAAAAATATTAATTGAAAAAAAATTATGAAAGAACTATCATTCCAGGATTTTGTAAAGGAAGTTCTCAAGCGGGCGGAGTATAAAAAAGGGAAGGACGGCGATTGCATAATTGCAATTGCTTCTGATTTGCCCGGTTGTATGACACAGGGTGATAATTTTGAAGAAGCGCGGGAAAACCTTATTGACGCAATAGAACTTTGGATAACATCGGCGTTGCGTGATGGTGAAACTATTCCGACGGTTAAAGGACACACGCTATTTATGGCAAGAACAAAACCTTCGGTTGCCGGACGAAAAGTAGCGTATGCCTAAAATTTCGCCTTGCACAAGATCGGAACTTGTGAGGAAGTTACGAAGATTAGGTTTTGAAGGTCCTTATCCCGGCGGCAAACACGATTATATGAAACGAAAAAATTTTCGCTTGACTATTCCGAATCCCCACGGTAACCAAATTGACAGTGCATTCGTGAAAGAAATTTTGAAACAGGCAAATATATCCAATGAAGAATGGTTGAAGGCATAAGCAAATGTCCAAAAAAAACCATAAAACATATATTCTCGCTCTGGATAAAGATGACCCGGAGAAAGAGTTGGAGTTTGAAATAATGTTTCAACGCACCCTTACCGTTGAAGAACGTTATCATATTATGGATGAACTGGTTCGCGAAGGTCTCAAACAGATTAAGAAACGTGGATATAAAAAAACTCCTCTTATCGTTGCAAGATAATAAAGTGCAATTTCTTGTTATCGGTGGTTGGGCGCTTCCCGCTTACGGATATCAACGTTTCACCAAAGATGTTGATATCTTTATCAAGCCAACAAAACAAAATGTTGCAAGAACTATCAAAGCACTTCGTTCTCTTGGTTACATCGTAGATGAAGAGCAAGAAAAACTATTTTTTACAAAAAAAGTTCTCTTCCGCCAATATATTTTACAAACAGATATTCATCCAACCGTGAAAGGAGTTACATTCTCCAAAGTTTGGAAAGGAAGAAAAGAAACCACGATAAAAGGCGTTAAAGTTTTTGTCCCTTCAGTCGAAGACTTAATAAAAATGAAACAATCTGCGGGAAGACCTCAAGACATGATTGATGTAGGGTTGTTGACTGAATTTTTAAAACAAGAGAAAAAAGAGAACGGAATGAAATGACCATTCTCGGCATTGATCCCGGCACACGAATTACCGGCGTTGGAATTCTTGATGTTACTTATTCGTCAAAAAAAGAAATTCGTATTCTTGATGCAGAGGCAATTCTTCTCAACCCGAATGACACAATGCCATTACGCTTGAAAGAAATTTTTGAAACACTTTCTTCACTTATAAAAAAATATAAGCCGAATGAAGTCGCAATCGAAACGATGTTTTACGGAAAGAACGCGCAATCAGCAATGAAACTTGGTCACGCGCGTGGGGTTGCAATGCTTGTCGCAGTTCTCAATGATCTTCCCGTTGCGGAATACTCTCCGCGCGAAGTGAAAAAAGCGGTTGTTGGTTACGGTAACGCATCGAAAGAGCAAGTGCAAGCAATGGTGAAACGACTTTTGAAATTGAAGGCAACGCCAAAGCATTTTGACGTTACTGACGCGCTTGCTGTAGCGTTGTGCCATTCGCACTCGAGAAATTTTTCTACAAACGTTCTTTCTCTTCGAAGCGCAAGTCGTTTCAAAAACTGGAAATCGTTTCTCGAAAACAATCCTCAAAAAATAATTCGCTATTCGTAATTTGTAAATTGTAAATCGAAAATGATTTCTTTACTTCGCGGAAAACTTCTCCACAAATCTCCAACGGAAATTATTGTTGACGTCAACGGCGTTGGCTATTCTGCTTCTATCTCGCTTTCTACGTTTCAAGCACTGGAAAACGTTAGCGGAGAAATAAACATCTTCACACATTTATATGTTCGTGAAGATACTATGCAACTCTTCGGATTTGCGACCGAACTCGAACGAGCGATGTTCCGAATGTTAATCAGCGTTTCCGGCATTGGTCCGAAGATGGCGCAGACAATTCTGTCGGGAATGAACACGGAGGAACTTCGCAATGCAATTTTTTCAAGCAATGTTCAATCGCTTACAACAATTCCGGGCGTTGGCAAAAAAACTGCCGAGCGTTTAATTGTTGAACTCCGCGACAAACTTGGAAAAGTCGAAGCGAAAGACTCATTTCTCACAACACCAACAGCACAAAGCCAGCATTTTTCCGAAGCCGTGCTTGCGCTTACTTCGCTCGGATACAATCGCGCCAATGCAGAACAAACCGTGCGAGCCATTATTCAAAACGCAAATGGCGATACACTCTCTCTCGAAGAAGTTATCAAACGCGCACTGAGAAATAAATGAAGAATTAAGAATGAGGAATGAACAATGTTTTTGGTTGAAAAAAATGTGTGTATTCTTTCTGTGCATTGTTTTTAGTATTAGTTCAAATCAGATTGTATATACACAAACAAACATCTTTTCCCATTCTTCTTTTTTCCTTCCTCCGTCCTCATTACTAAATTCTCGTTTCGATAATTCTTCATCTTATTTCAATTCTTACTTTTCGCACTACAAACAAGGAATCACGGAAAGCTTTTTTACAACCGATGCGGCAACGTGGCTTGGTGTTGGCGGAATTACAATCGCCGGAATGAGTTTGTTCGATACTAAATCGAAAACATATTTCCCGAAACAAAATTTTCTTTCTACAAGCGTGTCTTCATTTGCGTATAATTTTGGCGGAGGACCGAAAACATACATAACAATTCTTGGAACACTTGGCGGAATTGCCGTTCACAGTTCATTGACAAATGAATCAAATGAAATATATTTTTCAAAAGCTGAACTCGTTTTAGAAACTGTTGCAACCACTTCACTCATCACGCAAATTTTAAAACATACTATCTCCCGTTCACGACCGAATAATTCCGATACAAAATCATTTCCGTCGGGACACACATCGCTCAGTTTTTCTCTCGCAACGCCGCTGTATGAAATTTACGGATGGAAGGTTGGTGTTCCAGCGTTTGCACTTGCTTCAGTTGTTGGTGTTCAACGAATGCAAACAAACGCGCATCATCTTTCCGACGTGTTAAGCGGTGCGCTGTTGGGAATAATGGTGGGAAAAGGTTTCGGAAAAGTACATCAGGAAGAAAACGAGGAAGCGATAAGTTTCGCTCCGAATGTATTGATGCTCAACAACACATTTATTCCCGCAATCAAAACCTCGTTCAGGTTGAAATAATTTTATTGCGGTCGCAGTATTTGCTGCTTCACAAACAATGCTTCCCGTTTCGCGGGATTTATTTTCAACGCTTCTTCTGCAAGTTTGAGCGCAGTTTCCTTTTCCCCCCTTCGTAAAAAATACATTGCCTGATTGGCGTAACCCCGCACATAAAACTCCAAAGTCATATCGGGCAACAATCCTTGTTTTTCTTTCGGACGAAACGAAAAATATTTCGGCGTAATAATCGGAACCGAACCACCGTCAGGAACAAGCCGAAACAGTAATCCATCAGGAATGCGTTGAAATCCTTGCGTGTACTCCGCTTCAATTTCAGGGGTTACATACACTGCCCGCTCTTTCATATTCTTTGTAATGAAACTCGAAATGACATTCCGGAACGATTGCTCAATTGTAAAATTGTTGTACGGTTCGTTGTGTTCAAATTTATTCAACTCAACGAGGAACGTATTAATTTCATTTCGTGAATTATGGATAAGCGAAGGATAATGCCGTTCTAATTGAGGAAAATACCACGTACGGCGAAGCAATTCTTTATCTATTATGGTAACATCGGGACGATATTTATCAATCGTCTGAAAATAATATGACGCGGAAATAAAATAATCCCACTGATATGAAATGATGATAGCATCGTTCTCCACATTGTTTAAAATATTTTTCGTGTAATCTTCGACAAGAAAATTTTTGCTTTCATCCACTTCGCTGTAATGAAAAGGAATGGGCAGCAAACAAAGAGCGATAAGAGAAAACTGGATGATTTGTGGTTTGAGATTTGTGATTTGCGATTTATCGGTTTGTTGTTTTTTTCCCACTGACTTCTGACTACTGACCACCAACTTCTTTTTCCCAAACTGTTCCTGTAAAAACAGTACTCCAAACGCACTCCATATAGCCACAACAAAATATGCAAGCAGGAAATACGAATCAATATCTTTAATATCGTAGTTGATGGAATAGAGAACACAACCGATGAACAATAGCGACGTGAACCATAACGCACGTTTGTCTTTCCATATTCTGAAAATGCCAATTACACCGAACGCGAAACCGATATATGCAAACTCTGCAGGCAAGTGCGTTACGAAATAACTAAACTGCTGTTTCGCAACTTCCATCGAAGAAAAAATCCATACGGAAAATTGTTTGCCGCGAACGTGCCAAAGAAACCGTTCGAGTGTTGCCGGATGTCCCCAATCAAACATTGGATTTTGTGATGAACGAATCGGCAAATACAAATACACCGAAAGCCCGAGAAGAAACGGAAGAACGAGTGAAAGAACTTTCTTCCACGCTTCTTTATTGAAACCAAACGTTTTGAAAAATAAAAACAGAAACGCGGGTGCAAGTAGAATCGTTGTGAGGTGATTCGTGAAACTCAAACCTAAGACAAATGAAAACGTAAGAAAATATTTTTTGTCATTCGTCATTCGTAATTCGTAATTTGTAATTTTTGAAACGTGAATTGCTTTCGTAAAAAATAAAAGCAACAACGAAAGGAATAACACGTGGAGTGAATATACTTCTACTGCAACTGCTTGCGACCAGTACGTTTCAGAAAAAGCGAGAAGAAGTGTTCCACAAATAGCAGGAATAAAATTCATCATCCCAAGCGAAGTCGAGGGAGGATTTGAGGTTTGTCCGAAGGACTCCTTTCGGAGAGGTTTGAGATTTGAAAACTCCGTTGTGAAGAAAACAAGAAACTTGAAAAAGAAAAATAATCCGACTGAACAAAGAAACGCGGCGAAGAGATTGAGTTGAAAAATTATGGGAATGCCGAGCGGAAGTTTCGTAACAAAATACGAAAGCAAGGTAAACAGCGGATAACCTGTTGGATGAGCAATACCAAGCGTTGTAGCAACCGTTGCAAGTTCTCCCGCATCAATAAAGGAAGCTGTTCTGTTTGCGGTGAGAAAGTAAACGAAGAAGGCAAAAAGAGAAATTGCTGCACCGATGCGGTTTGCGGTTTGTGGTTTGTGGTTTGCGTTCATAAAAAAGTGCGGGAAATATACTGCTTTCGTTTGACGGAAGAATAAAAAAAAGCGATTTCGGTTTTATTGAAATCGCCTTCAAATTATTCCCCCTTGTCATTTATCCGCTGTGGCGGAAAGGGGGTTTTGGGTGCTTACTTCATCAACACAAGTTTCTTCGTTTCCGTGAAAATTTGTTTTCCTTCTTCCGAAACTTGCAACCGATAAAAATATACGCCGCTCGATAATTTGCTTCCATCAAATTCAATTTCGTGTTTGCCCGATTCTAATTCCTCGTTGTTTAGCAACGTTGCAACTTCTTGTCCAAGCACATTATATATCTTCATTGTTACTAATGACGAGTTACCAATGACAAATGACAATATTGTTGTCGGATTAAACGGATTGGGATAATTTTGTTCGAGAGAAAATTCTTTCGGCGTATTCTTTGTTTCTGCAAATGGAATTTGTTGTGAAGAAGGTTTAGAAACTTGCTGCACTATTCCCGTTTCCTCTACAGTACGTACACCCAAGAGGTTGATTGCGTAAGGATTTTTCTTTAACTCAGAAATTGAAACTCTGATTTCAAAGTTTGTGCTGTCAATATTCGCGGCAAATGCTTCATTGATTGGTCTCAATACTGAATCAACAAACAGAGATAACTGCGCATAACCTTCATCGTTGGTGATGCCATAACGAGAGTAATACGTCATCATACTGTCGAAGAGCATTCCTATTTCTGTGAGGGATTTTCCTTGCAAAGAGTCTCCAGCAACAGTTACATTTTTTGAAAATACAAGCGAGCCAAAACCATATGGCAAAACATCATCTGCACTTGCTAGCAAATTCAAATTGAAGAGAACACCTTGCTCGATTGCGACGTTATTGTAAGTTTTGAATGTAGGAGTAATTGCTTTACTTATTTTTTTTGACTTCTTTCCTGATTTGCGAAGAGAATCAAACGGATACGCTTTGCCTGTATGGGGGGATGTAAACAATTTTGCGAGTGCTTGTCCTCCTTTTCCTTTATCATTTTTAAATTCAACCCAAGCATATTTCTTTATGCTATCTTTCACTGACTGAGAAATGCCAAGAAACGAAAGATTTATTTTCCCAATTTTCCAAAACTCTGCTTTTACAACTGTTGCCTCATTGGGAAGTTTTACAAGTTTTCCCTTTTTGTATTGCATTTTCACCGCTTTTGCTCCTAAACCTGAAGACGATTTGATAGTACGATATTTGCTAGCCTGTGACACAAAGTTTCCATTACTGTCGGTTTTAATGAAATGGCTGCTATCATAACTTCCCAATGTAATAATATAACCACCATCTCTTGCTTGGCCTACTGTATTACCACTATGATGTTTCGTCCATAATGTATCACCGTTTGCATCGGTTTTGATTAAGGAACTTCCAACTATTATATACCCGCCATCGCTTGTTTGTACTACGGAATTTCCACCAAAAGGTTTCGTCCATAATGTATCACCGCTTACATCGGTTTTGATTAAGGAACTTCCAACTATTATATACCCGCCATCGCTTGTTTGTACTACGGAATTTCCACCAAAAGGTTTCGTCCATAATGTATCACCGCTTACATCGGTTTTGATTAAGGAACTTCCAACTATTATATACCCGCCATCGCTTGTTTGTACTACGGAATTTCCACCAAAAGGTTTCGTCCATAATGTATCACCGCTTACATCGGTTTTGATTAAGGAACTTCCAACTATTATATACCCGCCATCGCTTGTTTGTACTACGGAATTTCCACCAAAAGGTTTCGTCCATAATGTATCACCGCTTACATCGGTTTTGATTAAGGAACTTCCAACTATTATA
>JAGXRH010000223.1 GCA_018335975.1 Ignavibacteriales bacterium | reverse complement strand
TATCCCAATCCGTTTAATCCAACAACGGCTATTGGCTTTTCGCTGTTGGCTGTTAGCAATGTTACGTTGAAAGTGTTTGATATACTTGGAAAGGAAGTTGCTACGTTGATTCACAGCAGAGTAATGGATGAAGGGAAACACGAAGTGGAATTTGATGCGAGTAATTTACCGAGCGGGGTGTATTTTTATCGGTTATATGTAACGCAACAAGGCTTGTTGCGTTACAGTGAAACGAAGAAACTTCTGCTGATGAAATAAATTTGTAGCACGAGAAATTCTTTCGCTTTACTTCCCGCATAGTTGAAAATCCCCCGCACCGTAAACGTGCGTAATATTTTTTGTTGCAGATACATTTCTGAACTACGCCGCGCCGCGATGAATATTATCTTCTGTTCCGGTTAACAAATGACATCATTTTCTTAAACAGCGAAAAATGTGATTGCCATTTCGTTCCTCTCTTCGCTCATTCCGAATTGTTCTTCGTTATCAACAGGAACTCCCCCGATTGTTTCAGGAAATCTCCCGATAACTCCGTGAACTCCCCCGATTGTTTCAGGAGGTACCCCGATAACTCCGTGAACTCCC
The DNA here is from genome assembly GCA_018335975.1 of Ignavibacteriales bacterium. Lineage (GTDB taxonomy): Bacteria > Bacteroidota > Ignavibacteria > UBA10030 > F1-140-MAGs086 > JAGXRH01. Next base: position 20,170 of record JAGXRH010000223.1, on the reverse strand, counting down.
CCGATTGCTTCAGGGGGCACCCCAATAACTCCGTGAACTCCCCCGATTGTTTCAGGAGGTACCCCGATAACTCCGTGAACTCCCCCGATTGTTTCAGGGGGTACCCCGATAAATCCGTGAACTCCCCCGATTGTTTCAGGGGGTACCCCGATAACTCCGTGAACTCCCCCGATTGTTTCAGGGGGTACCCCGATAACTCCGTGAACTCCCCCGATTGTTTCAGGGGGTACCCCGGTAACTCCGTGAACTCCCCCGATTGTTTCAGTGGGTACCCCGACGACTCCGGAACTCCTCCGATTGTTTCAGGGGGTACCCCGATGACTTCGGGAGCTCCCCTGAAAGAAGCAGGAAATATCCCCAAACGTTAGAAACACGTTTTTTTGAGAAAAAAGCAGGTAGTGCCGTTATGAAAAACTCTCCTGAATTACTATGACGGTGTTTTTTATTGGCAAGGATGAATTTTCCCTTTTGTGAATGAATTGAGAGAAAGAAAAATGCGGTAACTGCCTCTTGCCATCTGTATATCGAATAGAAAAAAAGAATGTTCACACGCTCGATGTTAAATTCTATAATTCCAAAAATTTATTTTGCGAACTATTGGAATTGCAGCGTGGGTTTCGTATAATTTACCCACGTTTTATAAAATGAAAGGCAAAATATTATGAAACACTTAATCATTCTTACTCTTCTCTTTTGTATTTCCGGCGGAACAAAAGCAGATGCGCAGAAACACCACCGCGAGCAAATAACACCTCACCACGCTTCACAAATGGAGCGTCTCTCTCCGAATTCTCCTTTTGAATTTGAGAATGGTGATTTGCCACGCACATCAGAAGTGCGTAGCAAATTAAAGCCAACTGTTCGATTTGCTTCTTCTCCACAATTGTATGTTGTGGATACTGTTGTTGTTCTTAATATATTCGATACCACAAGGCATACTTATTCCTTCAATGGGAAAGGACAAATAACTGTAAGTTTTACTGAACGATGGTCAAATGGGCAATGGATGAATTACGGGCGAAGAACCTTAGCCTACGATGCAGGTGGAAATCAGCTTTCTATTTTGGTTGAGCGTTGGTTGAACGAGCAATGGACGAATTCGAGCCGCGTTACCTACACATACGATACAAACCGGAATAAACTTTCAGAGTTATCTGAGACTTGGTCTAACGGACAATGGGTGAATAACTCCCGTTTTACCTTTACATACAATGCAATCGGAAATATGCTTTCCAAGTTATTTGAACAATGGTCTAACGGGCAATGGGTGAATAGTCCTCGCTATACTTACACCTATGACATAAACGGGAATAATCTTTCCGAGTTGTATGAGATTTGGTCGAACGGACAGTGGAGGAATGCATCCCGCCATATCTACACCTATGACATAAACGGGAATAATCTTTCCGAGTTGTATGAGATTTGGTCGAACGAGCAATGGGAGAATATCTACCGTGATACCTTTACATATGATGCAAACGGGAATCAACTTTCCGAATTGCATGAGCGTTGGTTGAACGAGCAATGGGAGAATATCTTACGCATTACCTTTACATACGAAACAAACGGGAATTTGCTTTCAACATTATCGGAGAATTGGTCGAACGGAGTATGGGTGAATGGCTCGCGCGCCACTTATACATACGATACAAACGGAAATCAGCTTTCTCGTTTGGATGAGAATTGGTCGAACGGAGTATGGGTGAATGACTCGCGCCTCATTTATACATACGATATAAACGAGAATATTCTATCACAATTTTATGAGTATTGGTCGAACGGGCAATGGGTAAATAATTACCTCACCACTTATACATACGATATAAATGAGAATATGCTTTCTGCATTATTTGAAGAATGGGGCGGTGGCAGCTGGAGCCCAGATAATGGTGGCGTGTATTTTACAGATAGTGCAAGCAATACATATTTTTATAACGGCTACAACATCACCCTCAAATACAAACTCATTACCACCAGTATCGTTGGCGATGAGCAAAACCTTGCAACAGAATACTCGCTCTCGCAAAACTATCCCAATCCGTTTAATCCCACCACGAAGATACTATTTTCAATTCCCGTAGGGGCGATTCATGAATCGCCCCTACCAGTAACGTTGAAAATTTACAATGTGTTGGGGCAAGTAGTTGCAACGTTAGTAAACAATGAAGAGATGAATGAAGGGAAACACGAGGTGGAATTTGATGCGAGTAATTTACCGAGCGGAATGTATTTCTACAAACTTACTGCCAACAATTTTTCCCAAGTGAAGAAAATGCAAGTCTTAAAATGAAGAATGAGTAATGAGTAATGAGTAATGAGCAATTGTTCGTTCTTCATTACTCATTCTTCATTGCGCATTGCTCATTGCTCATTGTTCTTTGCCCTCCTTAAAAATTTCAGTACCTTTTCGCCGCTTTCTTTCATCATTGACAACTTTTTACCAATATTCTCAATGGATATCTTCGACAAAATACAGGACAAAGACCACGAAGAAGTAGTTTTTTGTTCCGATAAAACTTCGCACCTCAAAGCCATCATTGCCATTCACAATACCACGCTTGGTCCTTCGCTTGGCGGCGCGCGGATGTGGATGTATTCCTCTACGCATGATGCGCTCGAAGATGCCTTGCGCCTCTCGCGTGGAATGACGTACAAAGCCGCTGTTGCCGGATTGAACCTCGGAGGAGGAAAAGCGGTCATCATCGGAAACCCGAATATGAATAAAACGGAAGCGTTGTTTCGTTCATTCGGAAGATATGTGAACGGGCTTGGAGGAAGGTATATCACTGCCGAAGATGTGGGAACCAGTGTTGCCGATATGGAGTACGTTCGGATGGAAACGAATTATGTTACCGGTATTGACCGCGCATTAGGGGGAAGCGGCGACCCTTCTCCGGTTACGGCGTACGGCGTGTATGTTGGAATAAAAGCGTGTTTGAATGAATTGACAGGAAAAGATTCTCTCGAAGGGAAAAAAATCGCGGTGCAGGGAGCGGGAAGTGTCGCCTCGTATCTCATTGGACATTTGGCGAAGGATGGCGCAAAAGTGTACGTAACGGATATTTTCAAAGAGAAAGTAAAGCCGCTGGTGGAAAAGTATCACGCGGAATTTATCGAACCGGAAGCGATTTACGACGTGGATGCCGACGTGTTTTCCCCGTGCGCTTTGGGTGCGATTCTCAATGATAATACGATACCGCGTTTGAAAACAAAAATTGTTGCCGGCGGCGCGAACAATCAACTTGCGGATGAAAAAGTGCACGGTGCGTCATTACTTGAACGAGGGATTTTGTACGCGCCGGATTACGTTATCAATGCCGGCGGTCTGATAAACGTTGCCAATGAACTCGAAGGGTATCACCGCGAACGCGCGTTAAAACAGGCGGAAAGAATTTATGACACGATGAAGAAAATTTTTTCTATTGCAAAAGAAAAAAATATCCTTCCGCATCAGGCATCAAGCCATCTTGCAGAAGAACGCCTTCGTGCTATCGGTCATTTGAAAGTATTTCACAACGGACATGGCACGATGACGCAGAATGTGCATAAACGCGAAACGGCACCGCATTGAAGACCGTTTTCTCTTCTTGTTGTTCTTTGAATATCAAATTATGCTTGCTGAAACAAAAACAAAAATACTGATGCGGTATGCTTCTGCGCAATTTAAGTTGCACAAACCTGTATGATATCCACCCGGCGACTCGTCCGAGAGAGCGTAATGCAAGCGTTGTATGCGTATGAACTTTCTCCCTTACCATTTCCCGAACTCGTCCAGCAATATTTAAATGATTTCCGCACGTCCGAACGTGATTCCGAATTTGCAAAGTCCTTACTGCGCCGTACGCTTGACCACAAAGAAGAATTTGATGCGATAGTCGTTTCCAAGGTGCAGCACTGGGAACTGAAACGTATCGCGCTCATTGATAAAATTTTATTGCGCATAGGGTTATGCGAGTTGTTGTATTTTGATGACATTCCTCCGAAAGTTACCATCAATGAAATGATTGAGGTTGGCAAAAAATTCTCAACGGAGGAAAGTGGAAAATTTATCAACGGCGTACTCGATGCAATTCTCAGTGATTTGAAAAGCAATAAATTACTCCACAAACAAGGGCGGGGACTTGTGGAAGCGACGCAGAAGCAGACAACAACGGAAGTGAAGTGATGAAATATGAACGCAATCGTAAGAACAGATTCACCCCATTTTTCCAACACTCCCGGTATCTTTTTTTCATAGCATTGAAATAACACGCTCCTGAACGATGACGAAATCCCGCAAACAAATTTGGAGTTGGGCGTTGTATGATTTCGGAAATTCATCCTTCGCCGTTATTATCGTTGCGTTTGTTTTTGCGGTCTATTTCAAAAAAGTCGTTGCGCAGGATTTACCGATTGGCGATTGGTATTGGTCGCTCGCAATTTCCATTTCGATGACGATTGTTGCAATTCTCAACCCCATTCTCGGGGCAGCGGCAGATAATCGTTCCAACAAAAAATCATTTCTCCTTTTTTTTACACTTCTTTCTGTTGTTGCAACTTCACTTTTGTATTTTGCAACAGAAGGAATGATTCTGTATGCAATGTTCGTGTTTATCATTGCAAACATTGGCTTTCAGGTCGGTTTAGGATTTTACGATGCATTTCTTCCGGAGATTTCTGACGAAAAAGATTTCAACAAAATTTCGTCGTTTGGTTACGCGGTTGGTTATGCAGGTTCGTTGATTTCTGTATTGTTGGTGCTGCCGCTGAAAGATGAACCGCGGATAACGTTTCTCGTTTCCGCAATAATATTTTTAATTTTTTCGTTGCCGTTGTTTTTCTTTCTCGTAGAGACACGCCATGGCGTGTCTCTACAACAACAAAAAGAAAATATTTTTCGTATTGGATTTCACCGCGTAAAAACAACGTTCCAAAACGTCTCTCAATACCGCAATCTCAAAAATTTTCTTCTTTCATTTTTCATATACAGCGATGGTGTGAATACCATAATTTTCTTTTCGGGAATTTATGCGCAATCCACTTTAAAATTTTCGATGGAAGAGCTCGCATACTTTTTTATTCTTGTGCAATTCACTGCACTTGTCGGTTCGCTTCTTTTTGGAAAACTCGCTGACAAATTCGGAACGAAGAAAACTCTTTCATTCAATTTGTTCTCGTGGCTTTGTATTTGTGTTTCAATGTATTTCATTCAAGAAAAAAATACTTTTTTTATCATCGGTGGAGTAGCGGGAATGTTTCTCGGTTCAACACAAGCAATTTCCCGAAGCATAATGTCGTCGCTTACTCCCAACGAAAAGCGGGCGGAGTTTTTTGGCTTCTACGGATTGTTCGATAAAACTTCGACAATACTTGGTCCGCTTGCGTTTGGTGCAATTTCGTATTTCAGCGGAAGCGAACGATTTGCAGCGCTTTCTCTCGGAATATTTTTTATCGTTGGTGTATTTCTCCTGCAAAAAGTAAATTTATCTCCGAAAATTTAACAACAGATTTTTATGTTTATGAAAACAACAACAATATTATTTTTTGCAACCTTTATTTTCTTTTTAGAAGGTTGCAACAATAAACACGGAGATGCGCTTGAATCCACGGGAACGCTCGAATCTGTTGACGTGAATGTGAGCGCAAAAACTTCGGGACAATTGCAAAAACTTTTCGTTGACGAAGGAAGCAATGTAAAAGTAAACGATACACTTGCAATTCTTGACCATGCGACACTCGATTTGCAACTCGCGCAAGCAGAAGCCGGAATTGAACTTGCCAAATCACAATACGATTTGATTATGAACGGCGCGCGTTCGGAAGACATTCGTCAAGCGGAAGAAATGCAAACGCAAGCCGAAACAAATCTGAAAAGCGCGAGTGATGATTTAAATAGGATGAAAGAATTGTTTGCATCGAAATCAATTACAAAAAAACAACTCGATGATGCGGAGACCCGCTTCACGATTGCGCAAACACAATTCAATTCTGCAAAGCAAAATTATGAGAAGTTAAAAAAGTTTGCTCGTCCGGAAGATATTTCTACTGCAAAAGCGCGAGTTTCACAAGCGGAAGCAACAGCAAATCTTTTACGCAAACAAATTTCCGATGCGGTAATTCTTGCGCCGACTTCGGGAACTATTACGCATAAACCAATCGAAGTCGGAGAACTCGTTGGCGTTGGAACGGTTGTTGTTACTATTTCTCGTTTGGAAAAATTGAATTTGAAAATTTATTTAAGTGAAACAGAACTCGGAAAAGTAAAACTCGGAAGCGTCGCCGATGTTACGATTGATGCATTTCCCGATAAAAATTTTCCTGCGAAAGTAATGTACATTTCGCCGAATGCAGAGTTCACACCGAAAAATATTCAAACAAAAGAAGATAGAACGAAACTTGTCTTCGCCGTAAAGTTGGAAGTTGATAATCCCAACAGCGAATTGAAATCGGGAATGCCGGCGGATGCATTTATCAAGTAAATACTTCGACTCCGTTCCGACAGTCGTAGTGAGCGCAGCGTAGCGAAGTCGAACTATCGGTCGGAACTGCGCTCAGCACGACGGATATAATTATGTTTGCACTACAACTTTCCAACGTTACTAAAAACTTCGCAGAACGAATTGCCGTCAACAATGTTTCTCTTGAAATAAAACGCGGAGAAATGTTTGCTCTTGTTGGTCCCGATGGCTCAGGAAAAACTACAACGATTCGAATGTTATGCGGATTGATGAAACCAACTTCTGGTGATGTGAACGTGCTTGGATTTGATGTTCAGAAAAATCCCGAAGAAGTAAAAAAACGTATCGGTTATCTCTCACAAAAATTTTCTCTCTACGGCGATTTGACGATTGATGAGAACATTGAATTCTTTGCGGAAATTCATCGCGTAAAAAATTATCAAACGCGACGAGAAGAATTGCTCGAATTCACGCGCCTCAAACCATTTCGCGCACGACTTGCTGAAAAACTTTCCGGCGGTATGAAACAAAAACTTGCGCTCGCTTGCACGCTTATTCACACGCCCGAAATTATTTTTCTCGATGAACCAACTACCGGTGTTGACCCGGTTTCACGCAGAGATTTTTGGAAAATACTTTCCAACTTATTGAAAACGGGAATTACGATTTTGATGACAACGCCGTATCTCGACGAAGCAGAACGTTGCTCACGTGTTGCATTGATGAACGAAGGAAATATTCTTCTCGCCGATTCTCCGCAGAACATAAAAAAAGTTATGAACGGAGAAATCGTAGAAATTGTTTGTTCGGATATTCGCAAATCTTTTTCGCTACTGAAAAATATTTCTTCCGTAAAAGAAGTGCAAGCGTTTGGTGATAGATTGAATGTTGTAGTTTTGCAAGCACAAAAAGATGTTCCAAGCGTGCTTTCGTATTTGAAACAAAATGCGATTGAAGTTTCCGATTGGCGAACAGTTACTCCATCGTTGGAGAATGTTTTTATTTCGTTGTTGACAAGTAAGGATTAACCACGAATTTACACGGATGAAACACGAATTTTCACAAAAATAATCAGTGATAATCCGCGGTGAATAAAACTATGAATCACGCAATCTCAGTTCACAACCTCACCAAACGCTTTGGCAGTTTTACTGCTGTTGACCATATCAATTTTGATGTGAAGCAAGGAGAAATTTTCGGATTTCTTGGAGCAAATGGCGCAGGGAAATCTACAACGATTCGAATGTTGTGCGCGTTGCTTGAATCATCGGATGGAACTGCGACGGTTGGCGGTTTCGATATCAACAAAGAGCCGGATAAAGTAAAAGAGAGCATCGGTTATATGTCGCAAAAATTTTCGCTGTATGAAGATTTGACTGTTGATGAAAACATAAATTTTTTCGGTCGCGTGTACGGATTGACAAACAGCGAGTTGTTGCAACGCAGAGATTGGGTTCTGGAAATTGCAAACTTACGCGGAAGCGAAACACGGATTACGGGAACGCTTTCCGGCGGATGGAAGCAGCGACTTGCGCTCGGTTGCGCAGTTCTTCACAAACCGAAAATAGTTTTTCTCGATGAACCGACGAGCGGCGTTGACCCGGTGATGCGAAGAAAATTTTGGGAACTCATCAACGATTTATCCGCAGAAGGAGTTACGGTTTTGGTTACAACGCATTTCCTCGAGGAAGCGGAATACTGCAACGATATTATTCTCATCAACGCGGGAAAAATAATTGCCGGCGGAAGTCCGAAAGAGTTGAAAGAAAATTATATCAAGAATCCGATTCTCGAAGTGCAATGCGAAAACGTGATTGACGCGATGACGTTGGTTGAAAGCGAGCGTTGGGCGCTTGAAACTTCTGTGTTCGGAACGTATATGCACGTGATGGTAGAAAATGAAAACATTGCTCGGGAAAAAATTCAGCAATTACTTTCGGAAAAAAATATTGTGTTGAATCGAATAGAAAAAATTACGCCATCGCTGGAAGATGTATTTATTTATTTGTTGGATGAGGAAGAGAAGAAGAAATAATTGTCTTTCCGAGCGAAAGCGAAGCAATCCCCAAGAAGATTGCTTCGTCGCATCGCTCCTCGCAACCACGCTTTGAATTAAAATGAATTTACTTCCCATCATCAAAAAAGAATTTCGGCAAATACGACGCGATAAGCGAGTGTTGGCAATACTTACGCTCGTTCCCGCATTGTTGCTACTGCTGAATGGTTACGCGCTCAACTTCGACGTTACGCATATAAAAATGGCAGTGTACGACGGAGAGAAAAGTACCGAAAGCCGCGCATTCATCAATTCGTTTTTGACGTCGGGATATTTTGACTTTGTGGAAAATCTTTCTTCATCGGAAGAAGCGACACAACTTCTTGATAACGCAAAAATAAAAGTCGCGCTCATTATTCCCCACAATTTTTCGCATAAAATTTTATCGAATGAAGCGGTGAGCGTTCAAGTTCTCGTTGATGGGATGGATGCAAACGCCGCAACAACAATTGTCGGTTACATGCAAGCAGTTACGTTGCAATACTCACAAAAAATTGTAATGAAACAACTAGCGAAACTCGGTCGTGGAAGTTACATTCCCATAAATTTCGAAGCGCGTATTTGGTACAACCCCGAACTCAAAAGTGCAAAGTTTCTCGTTCCCGGACTGATTGGATTTATTCTCGCAATTACCGCAGTGATTGCAACGTCGCTTTCCATTGTAAAAGAAAAAGAACGCAACACACTCGAACAAATCAACGTCTCGCCGATTACTTCCGCCGAATTGATTATTGGAAAACTTCTACCGTACGCTCTCATATCAATAATTGCAGCAGGACTAACGCTCCTCGCCGCTTATCTGATGTTCGATGTTGTGGTGAAAGGAAGTTTGTTGCTGCTGTTTTTCGCAACACTGTTATTTATTATCGCCGCGCTCAGTATGGGATTGTGGGTTTCGGCGATTTCCGATTCGCAACAGGTTGCTTTTCAACTCGCGACGTTAATTTCGATGTTGCCGACAATTTTACTTTCAGGGTTTATGTTTCCGATTCGGAGTATGCCGTGGTGGTTACAAATAATTACGAATATTACTCCGGCAAAATTCTATCTCATCATTTTGCGAAGCATTGTTTTAAAAGGCGTTGGCATTGCAGCGTTTTGGCAAGAAATTCTTTACCTCGCACTGTTCGCTTCCCTTCTTTTGTTTATCAGCGCAAAACGATTTCAGAAGAGTCTTGCATAGCGGCGTAACCACGGGGAGGAAAAAATCGGCGGGAAAAAAATCTTGCTTTTTCGTCCAAAAGGAATTTGAACATTTCCTTCCTATATTCATCGTGAAAATTTTACCGAGGTTACTATGGAACAACAATTTCTTCCTTTCAGAAAACTTTCCGACGAGTCGCAACTTGCGTATATCGCTGGCGTATTCGAAGCCGAGAGCATAAACTATTATGTCGCAGACGAAAATATGAGCGGCGTATTACCGATTCCGATGTTCTCGAAAAAAATTATGGTTGCAGTTGAAGATATCGAGCGCGCAAACGACATCCTTCGCGATGAAGAGTTATACGAAACGGAACTCGAAATCGAGGAGTATGAATTTGACCTGCAGGAAAATGAAAAATATGCGCTCCAAACGTTTATCAATGATGTTCAGCAGACTATCGAGCCGCAAAACGAAATCGTAATCAGTTTTTTCGATAATGCGGAAAAAATTTTTGGACAACTTTCCAATGGTCCCACGCTCTCTCTTACAATGCAGGATGCCATCGAACTCGATACGATGTTGTTGTGGGCAAAAGAAAACGGATATTCCAACGATGCGCTTGATGGCATCGAAGAGAGTTTAAATGGATTTGTTGAAGAGTTGAGAGGGAAAAATCAGGAGCAGTGAACGGTGGCGCGTTCTTTTTCTCTCGTTGTTCATTCAATATATTCTCACCGTTTTTTAAAATTATTACCGTGAACGATTCCGGCGGATTTGACTGGCAATCGCTACCGTTTTGTATATCTACCACGAACCAAACTTCGTTCTCCAAATTTTATGGCAAACAATACCTCAATCAATTTTGAACTTACCGAAGACCAGCGAATGTTACAGCAAATGGCGCGCGAGTTTTCCGAAAAAGAAATTAAACCGCACGTTTTGAAATTCGATGAAGCGCAGGAATTTCCGTTCGACATCGTGAACAAAATGGGAGAGATGGGATTTCTCGGCGCAATGATTCCAACAGAATATGGCGGCGCAGGGCTTTCTGTAATTGATTTCGTTCTCATTATGGAAGAACTTGCGAAAGTTGATCCATCAGTTGCGCTCACGCTTGCGGCTCATCACGGATTGTGTCTTTCGCATTTGTACACGTTTGCAAACGAAGAACAGCGAAAAAAATATGTTCCCGATTTAGCAACCGGAAAAAAAATCGGCGCGTGGGGATTAACCGAACCATCAAGCGGAAGCGACGCAGGTGGAATGAAAACAACAGTCATACGCGACGGCGATTTTTACGTATTGAATGGAAGTAAAAATTTTATTACGAACGCTTCGTACGCATCAACATTTGTGATAATGTCAATGAATGTTGATGACAAAGGAAAAAAGAAACACACAGCATTTATTGTTGAAAAAGATATGCCGGGATTTTCCATCGGAAGAAAAGAAAACAAACTCGGTTTTCGTGCAAGCGATACGGCACAACTTATTTTTGAAAACGTTCGCGTTCCTTCGGCAAATCGTTTGGGAAATGAAGGTGATGGATTTCATCAAGCGCTTGCAACATTGGATGGTGGAAGAATCGGAATCGCCGCGCTTTCTGTTGGCATTGCGCAAGGATGTTTGGATGCAAGTATTAAATACGCGAAAGAGCGTTCACAGTTTGGAAAAACGCTCGGCGATTTTCAAGCAGTGCAATGGAAACTTGCTGATATGCAGGTGGAAACCGATGCTTCGCGATTACTCACCTTCCGCGCTGCAATGATGAAAATGGAAGGAAAAAATGTGAACAAAGAAGCCGCGATTGCAAAATATTTTGCGAGCGAAACATGTTGTCGCGCCGCAAATGAAGCAGTGCAAATTCACGGTGGTTATGGATTCACAAAAGATTTTCCCGTCGAAAAATTTTACCGCGATGCAAAGTTAATGACGATTGGCGAAGGAACAAGCGAAGTGCAGAAGATGGTGATTGCGAAGAATATATTTCAATAATTGAAAAGAATTAAAAGTATTTTTTTTTACGATGATGAATGTTAATAAGTATGGTACTGAAATACATTGAAGCAGATTTAAATGAAATTATCTGATGTCTATATTTCAGTAGAAAAACTGAAAGAATATTGTTTAAACAATGAACATTCTGAAGGAAAACATAAAGCGCGGATTTTCAAAACCACTTTGGACATTGATGAAAACAACGTTGAAGAATTAGTAACGTTACTTGAAGAATCTTGCAAACAAAACGACGCTGAATTTATATTCGAAAACCGTTTCGGAAAACACTATCGCATTGACTATGAAGTTCAAGGATTATTTAAGAAAGAAATGCTTCGCAGTTTTTGGATGATTCCCCAAAATACGACAGAAGCGCGATTAATATCATGTTTCATTCACAAAAAGAAAAAACTATTATGACACAGACACACAAACTCTATGAAGTCGTTGCCGTTCTCGCCAATAATGAAGAAAGAAATATTCACCGAGGTATGGTCGGAACAATTATCGAAGAACTTTCGGATAATAATTTTCTTATTGAATTCTCCAATCAAGACGGTGAAACAATTTCTCTTGCACCGTTTCATTCCGAGAACTTACTCGCTTTAGAACATGCAACAGTTTCGAGTGTTTCAAATTATTAACCAATTCCCCAATCCAATGACGTTGGAATCGTTGCGTGAGTTTTATAAGAAGCATGGTTTCACGAAAAATTTTATCGTGATGCAAAGTTAATGACCATCGGCGAAGGAACAAGCGAAGTGCAGAAAATGGTGGTTGCGAAGAATATATTTCAGGAAAGATAAAGGTGAAAAATTAAAAATGAAAAGTGCGGCGAAAGCCTCTATGAAGGCGCGTAAACAACTTTTGAAAATAAAATTGGATTTAACAGAAGCATTTATAGAAGTGAAAAAAATGAGAGAAGGAAAAATCCGTAAGCAAACGCTTTCTGAATTTTTAGATGTACACAACATTAACTAATCTATCTAGCCAAACAATTATTGTTATGCAAAAGACTATCAAAAATTCAAAGAACTTATTAAACAAAGATTAGGGCAGGAACCTAAATGAAATCTGGCTGGCCAATTTTTCAAAAAATGTGTTGGGAGATTTGTAAAAGAAGATTTCCGAATAGTCTTATTATTCATGATGTAATTTCGACAACAGTTACTGAATATTACGGAAGGTTTCCTTCAATTCCTGTCGAGCTTAATGATGAAATATTAAGTTTTATGGAAAAAGCCTCTTCTGACAAAAAAAATGATTTCCAGCCAGATATAGGAATCTATGAAATTGAAGACGTAGTTAAACTTTGGAATGGTAAAAATATTCCATACACTAACGCTATGTTAAATAAAGATATTCTTAAAGAAATTATGTCAAGGAGAAGGCAGTGGTGGGTATTTGATGAAACTGCTCCTTCCAGATGGGAAAAAGATTTAAAAAAGAAGGGTTATTCAATAAAAATAAAGAAAGGTGCCCGCCCAATAATAATAGATACGAAAAGCCATGAAAAAAATATACGATGGGGAGAAATTGAAAAATTGCAAGCAGATGCATATATGTGTGGAGCGAAGAAATGTTATATCATAAAAAAATGTAGTGCAAAAATACAAGGTGATTTTGAACTTGAAACTTGTAAAATTCGGGTGCCTGCAAAATACAGATCGAATTTCAAAAATTATATTGATTTTGTACAGATAAAATCATACGTTCCTCCTAAAATAATTTCAAGAAAAGTATTTTGGGAAAAGTATGGAGAGTACTTTAAAAAATATGATGTGGAATATTACAAATGAAAGTAATTCATTTTTCAACCCATATCACTAAACTAAAACACGATATATTATTTACTCTTCGTTCAAGGTCACAAATTGTGACCTTAAAGAATCTGCAATGAAATACGCAAACACAAAAATATAATCATATCGCAAATCGCATATCCCATATTTTGAATGCAAATCGGAACTGAAATAAAACGCGACGCTTCTTTCAAAAAGAATGAAGAAGCAATGCTCAAACTTCTTCTTTCACTTCGTGAAAAAGAAAATGCTGTAAAACTCGGTGGAGGAAAATCTGCGATTGAAAAACTTCACGCAAAAGGAAAACTCCACGCGCGCGAACGTATTCAAAAACTCATAGACAAAGGAAGTTCATTTCTCGAAATCGGTTTGTTTACTGCGGAAGGAATGTATCTCGATGTTGGCGGCGCGCCTTCTGCAGGAACAGTTTTCGGTATTGGAAAAATTCATAATCGTGATGTTGTGATTGTTGCAAATGATGCAACGGTGAAAGCGGGAGCGTGGTTTCCTATAACGTGCAAAAAAAATCTTCGCGCGCAGGAAATCGCAATGGAGAATCGTTTGCCAATTGTGTATCTCGTTGATAGCGCGGGAGTTTTTCTTCCGATGCAATCAGAAATTTTCCCCGACAAAGAACATTTCGGAAGAATTTTTCGCAACAATGCTGTGATGAGCGCAATGGGAATTACACAGATCGCCGCAATAATGGGACCGTGTGTTGCCGGTGGTGCGTATCTTCCGATTATGAGCGACGAAGTTTTGATTGTCGAAAAAACAGGAAGTGTTTTTCTTGCGGGACCTGCGTTAGTGAAAGCGGCAATCGGAGAAAATCCAGATATCGAAGAGCTTGGCGGCGCGGAAATGCACTGTGAAATCAGCGGCGTAACCGACCACAAAATGAAAAATGATGATGAATGTTTGGAAAAAATTCGTTCCATCATTTCTAAACTCGGGAAAAATAAATCCGCTGAGTTTGAGAGAAGCGAATCTTCTCTTCCGAAATATGATGCGAAAGAAGTTTACGGCATCATTCCCGAAGACCACGCGAAACCGTACGATATGTATCAAATTATTTCGCGCATCGTTGATAATTCTGAAATTGATGAATACAAAAGCGATTACGGAAAAAGTTTGATTACTGCGTACGCTCGTGTTGATGGATGGAGTGTTGGCATTGTTGCAAATCAGCGTGCAGTGGTGAAATCAAAAAAAGGCGAAATGCAGGTCGGTGGAGTAATTTATAATGACAGCGCAGATAAAGGCGCGCGCTTTATTATGAATTGCAATCAGAAAAAAATTCCGCTTGTGTTTTTGCAGGACGTAACCGGATTTATGGTGGGAACGCGAAGTGAGCAAGCGGGAATAATCAAAGACGGCGCGAAGATGGTGAATGCTGTTGCAAATTCAATTGTTCCGAAACTGACATTTATTGTCGGCAATAGTTTCGGCGCGGGAAATTATGCAATGTGCGGCAAAGCGTATGACCCCCGACTCATTTTTGCATTTCCGAATTCGCAAATTGCAGTGATGGGTGCGAAACAATCGAGCGAAACATTACTCCACATTCGTGTTGCGCAAATGAAAGCGAAAGGAAAAGAAGTTCCCGAAGAAGAACAAAAACGAATGCTGAAAGAAATTTCCGAACGTTATGAAAAAGAAATGGAGCCAATATTTTCTGCCGCGCGATTAGTCGTTGATGGAATTATTGATCCGGCAGAGACACGCAATATTATTTCACGCGGAATTGCAATGGCGAATTGTAATGCAGAAATGGCGAAGTTTAGTACGGGAGTGATACAGGTTTGAGAATTTTAGATTTTAGATTTTAGATTGAAAATTTATGTGAGAAAAATTTTTTCTCTTTCCTTTCTTATTATACTTTTTTTTTCGTTCTCGTTATCACAACAAAACGAACAACCGAGCAAACGAACAAACCAACAAACTAACGAACGAACAACCGAACAACCGTTTTTCAACAAACTCCTTCCATATTTCCCCCCAACTTTTTTTGAAGCAGAACTTCGATTGAAACATTTTATTCGGAGTAAAAGATTTTCTTCCATAAAAAAAGAATACGGAGAACTCGCTTCAATTGATTCGATTTTTGTTCGGGCAAAATTTTTAACGAATGGAAATCTCTCGCTTGCATTATTGCTTTCCACGCTTGCAACGAATGACCATCGCATTATTTATTTCCGATTTCCGATTTTCGATTTTCGATTTCCATTTCCCCTTTCTTTGGAGTCAAAAGAAGAGTTTCGGCAGCGATTTCAAAACCTTCCACGATATTTTCTTGACCCGCTTTCGGATAACCGTGATAAGTTACAGCATTTTTTTGCATCGGCTTTTTTATCGTACACCTTTGAATCAAAAGAAATGGTGAAAAGAATGGGAATGTCGGTGGAAAAAGGAGAAGAGCAATTTATTGATGGAGGGAGATTTGATTTCGAAGATTTGGCGATGAACAAGCGAGGGGCGTTGTTTGGGGAGCGGTTATCACGATATCCTGAAAGCGTACCTTCTGTTTTCATTATCAGTCAACGCTCTGATAATAAAAAGCCCTGAAGCATCATTGCCTCAGGGCTTAGTGATGAAAACCAAGCGTTATTTCACAAGAGATAATTTCACCGTCTTGGAAGAGTACTCTGTTTCAATTTTACAAAAATATACACCGCTCGCCATTTTACTACCGTTCCACTCAAAATTATATGTTCCGGCGTCATATTGTTGAGAAGTGAGCGTGGTGATTTCTTTTCCCTGCTCGTCAAAAATTTTCAAGGTGACAAATGATTTTTTGGGAATCTCAAAACGTATTGTCGTCGAAGGGTTAAAGGGATTAGGGTACGATGAGAGGAGTGAATATTGTTGAGGGTGAGGTATATCTCTTTCTGTTAAACCTGTTTGAGGATTAATTTCTAATTTGTATATCATTCCGTAATAGCCGCAGAGATATGCCTTTGTATTGGAAACAAAATCAATACCCCAAAGATGAACGGGTGAACCGTACTGGGTATTAAGTTGCATAATGTCCACGAAATCATTCTCTGAAACCATTTGAAAGAGATGCCCCATTTCTCCCACCGCATAACCTCGGGTAGAGTCAACGATACCAATATCTATGATGTCCACGCCGAATAAACGTGATGTGTCATTTTGTAACGCCCAGGTTGCGCCTCCGTCTGAAGTTTTATAAATTGCACCGTTGGTGGAACCAAGATAGCCGAGCGATGGAGAGAGAAATTGCGCTTCCCACAATGTGTAAATGCTGGGTCCATCTATACCGATACTATCCCACGTCGTTCGATTTGTTGTTTTAACAAATTTCCCGCGTTCGCCAAAAGCAAATCCGAGCGTGTCATTGAGAAAGAAAATATCTTCGACATTATTGGAAGTTGTTCCAAATGTAAATTGCGAAGTCCAACTATTACCGCCGTCTGAAGTGTAATAAATTCCTCCCATTTCTCCGGTGCAGTACCCGTTATCTTTATCGAAGAACCATAACGATTTGGAGGCTCCGGTAACGGCTGGCAGTACAACTTTTGTGAAGGTACTCCCCCCATCTTCAGTTTTGAACATTGTTCCGCTCGCACCGCTTACATAAAATGAATTTTCATCAAAAACCTGTACGTCGTACAAAGTTGTTCCCTGAATCGCTCGTAAGGTAACCCACGAAGTTCCTCCATCGGTGGTTTTGTAAATTGTTCCACCAAATCCGGCAGCGATTCCGAAATTTTCATTCAAAAAATCAATACAATAAATTCGTGTGGAACTTTCGACATATTTCCAGGCAGTACCTCCATTGGTAGAATGAAGAATATTTCCCTGGTCTGCAACGACAACGATATTCTCCGGAGAGGTCATATAAACTGCGCGACACGCTTGTGAAGTGAACGCGCTGGTTGCAACTGTGTCATAAGTTTGCCATCCATCAGATGTTTTGTACGTCGTACCGGAAGAACCCACGATAAATCCGTGTAGGTCATCTGCAAATCCAATGTTGTAAAGTACGGATGAACCATTATCAAAAACGAGCGAAAAACTTTCCCCCCGGTTTGTTGATTTATAGAGGGCTTCTGAAGAATTGACTGCCCAAATTGTGTTATCACTCGTCTTCGTCATCTTATAGAATGTTGATGCGCCGATTATAATATTCGTCCATGATATTCCGCTATCGGTGGTTCGCAAGATACTTCCCGTCGAGCCGCCAATAAAAATTTCTTCATCACTGTAAAACTCGATTGTATATCGAGCGCTGGTTACCGGGGTTTGGAGAATAGACCAATTTGTTCCACCATCGGTTGTTTTCAGAACGATTCCTGTATCATTGGTACCACAGGCATAACCGACGAGAGAACTTGTAAAAACCAAATCGTAAATATTTCCCGCGTAATTACTGTTATTAACACTTCCCCATGTTGCTCCGCCATCCACTGTTTTAAGGATGAGTCCTCCGAACCCTGCAACGTAACCGTTTTGTTCATCGAGAAAATCAACCGCCCATGGACGATTCGTGAGTTCAGGAGGAGTAATATTTGTCCATGTTGCCCCGCCATCGGTCGTTTTGCCGATAAAATTATTCGAGAGGAGTACATCGTCGCCAACGATAAAGCCAAGCGAACTACTAACGAAATCAATGTCTCTCCCGTTACCACCGAAAAGGCCGCTTTTCAGCGGAGTAACAACCGTGGTGTCGGCGCCAAAAAGGATAGAGCAGGGAAAAAAAGTTAGTAAAAGAATTTTGGTAATCATCGAAAAGAGTTTCATATAATTTCCTTCAAAAAATTGTAAATAAATTCTGGGGATAAAAAAACGAATATCAAACGTCAAATCCAAATATTATGAAAAGAAACCCAGTAACTTTTATCCCGACAAGAACTTGTTTTGTGGCAAAGGAAACATTCTGTATCTTTCGCTCCCAAAATTTGAAATACCGCGGGGTGGAGCAACTGGTAGCTCGTTGGGCTCATAACCCAAAGGTTGTAGGTTCAAGTCCTGCCCCCGCTACGATAGAAGCCGAAGAATGAATGTTTTTCGGCTTTTTGATTTTCGGGAATGAGTAACGAAACGAAAATCTCGTTCCGTATTCAACAATTCTTTCTACAGTTTTTTCTACACCAAATTTGCCGTAAAACAAACTGCCTTCCCTCGCTTGTTTCAGGCTCTTCCGAAGCCGTTACAACACGAAGAAAGGCAGAATAAAAATTGTTTGTTGCGGAAGATTTGAAACAAATTACATTGCGGGCAAAAGATACAAATCTTTTTTCATTCAACATTCCCTCATTTTATGTTTCAACTATTTTTCGCTCCCCTAATCGTTTCAACGCATTCTCTATCTGCCTCATCAATTGTCCATTATCAGGAGTATATCTCACCACACGGTCTTTCTTTAACTCACCGCGAAGTTCATACGCAAGCCGCAACGCCCGTATTTTTGCATTCCCTTTTCTGCTATTTTGAATAATGTCCATCAACGTTTCATCCAACATTCGTTTATCGAGCAATTGTTTAGTTTCGTTTTCTATTGCAAGGCGAATACGGAGTTTGGCATTATTGGCTGCGCCGATGGAGCAACCGGATTTTCTATTCTTAACATTATAAGCAAAACACGCCGCTTCAGTAAGGTTTCCCGTCATTACAACAACTTTTACAAACTTTTTTTCTTTATACGAAAGTTCATTATTCCGTATTTTTGGCATAGTGGATTTGCTCTCTATGTGGGCAGATACATTTGTGAAAGTTCATTTGTTGACTGCGACCATGTAGAGATTTTTTCAAAATAGTTTCGTTTTGATTTGTAATGATTCAATAGGTCTTCGTGTGTAATTTCTCCGGTGCAAAATTGTTCATAGAGAATTTCTACTTCGTTTTCAAAGTCTAATTCTGCAATATCACTCATTGTTCTCTTATACTTTTTTATGCACTACTTTGCGACACCATATAACATTGGTACATAGACACTGTTAAAACATTGACAAAGAATACTCGTACCATTTCTATCAAACATTAGAAACACATTCCCGTATTTCCTCTGTAAAACATCGTAAGTTTGATTGAAAATTTGAGCAGAAAGTTCAAATAAACGTTTTGGTTTTTGTGAGTGAATTTCAAAAACCCCTTTTTTCACCAAGTATTTTTTGAGTGTTGTTACCGTTCCTTTTGATATTCCAAGATAATGTGAAAGGGTTGCATCGGAAAAATTTACAATTTGCTTCGCCGTTTCACGTTTGTTTTGTGTCGTTAATCGGTTGTCCGGCTGTTTCGCTTTGTAAAGTTGTTGTCGTGCTTTCAGTTCAATTATTTTAGAATACAGTATTTGTCGTATCTCCTTGAGAGAAGTATCCTTTGTTATTTTAATCGTGCATAAGTGATTATCGTTTCGTTTGTATCCGTAAAGTTTTCTGCTCTCTTTTTGGGAAACGAAAACAAAATTTCCCGGTTGATGTATTACTAATCCTTTTTCATAAAGAGTTTTCAGAAACTTCTTTGCCGTCTTGAATGATACGCCGGTTTCCCGTGATACATTGGAAATGTTCAGTCCATAGTAACAGGAATTTGAATGTTTCTTCTTTGCTGAATAGTAAAACGCTAATGCGTTAACCCATCCTTCGCGTATTGCTGTATCAATTAAATTTTCGTGGGTTTGCATATCAAATCAATTGCTCCAATACGGTTCATATTTTTTCCAATCTATCGTGATGAAAAATTTATTCCGTATCAGTTTTTCCGCTAC
>JAGXRH010000222.1 GCA_018335975.1 Ignavibacteriales bacterium | reverse complement strand
CCCAGTAATTCCGGACAACGCTCGCACCCTACGTATTACCGCGGCTGCTGGCACGTAGTTAGCCGGTGCTTATTCCCAAAGTACAGTCAATTCCAATAAATTGAAATATTCTTCCTTTGAAAAAGAGGTTTACATCCTAACGGATTTCGTCCCTCACGCGGCGTCGCTGCTTCAGGCTTTCGCCCATTGAGCAATATTCCTCACTGCTGCCTCCCGTAGGAGTCTGGGCCGTGTCTCAGTCCCAGTGTGGCTGACCATCCTCTCAGACCAGCTACCGATCGTCGCCTTGGTGAGCCTTTACCTCACCAACTAGCTAATCGGACGTAAGCCCATCATATGACGCCCTTTTGGAGCGTTTGGTTTTACTTTGATGTCAAAGCTAAACTTTATCTGGCATTAGCCCCAATTTCTCGGAGTTATTCCCGTTCATATGGCAGGTTGCCTACGTATTACTCACCCGTTTGCCGGTTTACTCGCAATATTACTATTACTTTCTCCCTGACTTGCATGTGTTAGGCACGCCGCCAGCGTTCGTCCTGAGCCAGGATCAAACTCTTCGTTGTAAATTATTAAAATCTACTCCGAGGCTGATCCATTAAATAATTGAATTAGTTGAACTCTACGAAATTTATTTGAGTTTTACACACTATTTCAAAGAACACTTGTTTAATTCATCCATTCATTACAAATGGGCTACAAATATACTAACTATTTCTTTAATTGTCAAGTAAATTTCTTTTTTTTCTTAAAAATTTTTCCGTTGCTTTTTTACTTTGCAATTTTTTTAATTAAATCTACCACCCTACAACTATATCCCCACTCATTATCATACCATCCGATGACTTTCACCATATTGCCTATGACCAACGTAGATGGCGAATCAAATATACACGAGTTTGAGTTCCCGATTATGTCTGCAGAGACAATTTCATCTTCACAATATTCTAAAATTCCTTTTAAACTACTTTCGCTTGCCATTTTGAATGCTTTGTTTACTTCTTCCCTTGTTACCTCTCGCTCCAATTCTGCAACAAAATCGGTTACCGAGCCGTCCGATACTGGAACACGCATGGCAAACCCATCCAACTTTCCTTTTAGCTCAGGAATTACTTTTGTTACCGCCCGTGCAGCACCGGTTGTGGTTGGTATTATCGACATCTGTGCTGCGCGAGACCTTCGTAGATCGCTATGGGGCAGGTCTAATAGTCGTTGATCGTTTGTATATGCATGAACCGTCGTCATCAGTCCCTTGCGCAGTTTAAAATTATCATGTAGCACCTTTACCATCGGCGCGAGGCAGTTAGTCGTGCACGATGCGTTGGATACTATTTGCTCTTTTCCGGTGAGCACGTCTTCATTCACCCCCATAACTATTGTCGCGTCTATTTCGTCTTTTGCCGGAGCTGTTAATATCACTTTTCTCGCTCCCGCGTTTATGTGACTCATTATCTTCTCTCTACTTGTAAAAATCCCCGTACCTTCAATTACAATATCTACGCTAAATTCCTTCCAGCGAAGTTTTGCGGGGTCTTTCTCGGCAGTAATGGGAATTTCTTTTCCATTCACCACCACCGCTCCATCTTTCGACAAAACGGTACCATTAAATTTTCTGTGAACAGAGTCGTACTTTAATAAATGTGCAAGTGTTTTCGCGTTCGTGATGTCGTTGATGGCTACAACTTCAAACCCTTCAAGTTGTTGCATCCGACGAAACACCAAACGCCCTATTCTTCCGAATCCATTTATAGCAATTCTTATAGACATTTTTATTCTCCTCGTAATAATTATAAAAGTCAAAAATTTTGGGGAGAAAATTTACGAAAGGATTTGTTAAGTAAAAACTTTTTTCTATCCATTTTTGAATATTTTTTTCTATCCCTTTCTTTTTCCTTGTTTGTTTTGTTACACCAGCAGGAAGTTGTTATCTTTACAAAAGAACTCAAATCCCTTTTGTTGTGGGTTTTTTGTGGATAACGTCTTTACGTATTTTAACCTTTCTTTTTTTGTTTGCATTTGTCTGCTTTTATTTTGCTTTTTGTGGCTTTTTAGCCATTTTTTTACTGAAACTAATGACCTCGACTCTTCTTCTCGTTTTTTGGTTTTCTGAATTTCTTTGTGGATAACTTTTGTATCTGTAATTTTTTTCTTCTACTACTTTATTATATATTTTTTTTATGGAATTAGCATCTTTTCCTCTGCCAGCAAATTTTTCCCCCACATCTCTCATATTTTCTCCTGTTTGGAGTGAGTGTTTGGAACGATTACGAAAAAAAGTTTCTCCAAGAGATTTTTCTTCCTGGATAGAACAAATAATTCCTTTGGAAATAAACGACAAAGTTGCCGTCCTTCAGGTTCATAGCCAATTTTTTTCCGATTGGGTGGAGGCGCACTTTGGTCTTTTGCTTTCGGCAACTCTTTCAGACCTCTTAAAATCTGAAGTTATCATTGAATACAGAATTAAAAAAGAAGACATGCAGGAATCTCCTAGTGCCGCCGACCCGCTTCTTCGTCCACAGCCAAATTCTTTGTTTGGAACTACGTCAATCCAACAGCCACGAGAGTTTATTCATCCTACTCCGCAATACGCTGCCGACCATTTTCTTCCCCCGGTTCCCAACACCATACTTCCGAAGTTCACCTTCGATAATTTTATAAAGGGAGATAGCAACAAATTTGCTTACGCGGCAGCAACCAATGTTGCAAACAATCCAGCGGGGTCATCGTTTAACCCCCTCGTTATTTATGGGGGCGTCGGTTTGGGAAAAACCCATCTCATTCAAGCGATTGGAAATTATGTTCTTACCCATAAAAAAGCGCATCGGGTTCTCTATGTTTCGTCGGAAGAATTCTTACGGAACTTTGTTGAATCAATTCAAAAAGACAAGATGAGCGAGTTTACTAATTTTTACCGTACGCTCGACTTATTAATAGTTGACGATATCCAATTTCTCACCGGAGAAAAAACACAAGACTATTTCTTCCATACATTTAATGCTCTTTATCAACTTGGAAAGCAAATCGTTCTTACAAGCGACCGAACGCCGAAGGAACTAAAAGGAATTGATGAACGGTTAATTTCACGATTTCAAATGGGGTTGCTCGCTGACGTGCAACCTCCCGACCTTGAAACTCGTATCGCCATTTTGTATAAGAAAAGCGAATCGCTCGGCGTTTCACTTCCTCAGGACGTTGCAGAGCTCCTTGCCCAGAATATTACTTCCAATATTCGGCAATTGGAGGGTTGCCTTATCAGTTTGATGGCAAAATCCTCTTTGGAGAATCAAAAAATTTCTCTCGATTCTGCTTCCGATGTTCTGCGAACTATCGTCGGTGGAATTAAATCTGTCATTACTATTCAGGATATTCAAAAAGTCGTAAGTTCTTTCTACAATATTCCGGAAGATTTACTACATGCAAAAACACGTAAACAGGAAATTGTGCTGGCGCGTCAGGTAGCAATGTATCTTGCAAAAGAATTAACTAACTCCACATTTCAAACGATTGGTTTTCATTTTGGCGGGCGCGATCATACCACCGTCATTCATGCATACCAGACCATTGAGGATTACATCAAAAAAGATGAACAGGCGCGTTCAATTATCCATCAGATAAAAACACGATTGCAGTTTTCCGAAAAGAGGTAGCATTGTGAATCGTTTGGGGATTACTTTGCAGTTTTCAGAAAAAAATATTTGTTTTCCCTTTGCGCACTCCTATTCCCCGGCGAACCAACATTCTATACACATTGCTTTTTTCGTAATTGTTTCGTTTTCTTCCTCTACAAGAGGTTTTTGCAACTTATCAACTTATCAACACCACTTATTATAATAATTAAGTAAATTATTTTTTAAACTATATAATAATAACCACCCTATGTTTGTGGATACCCATTGTCATTTATTTTTTCCTGAGTTTGAAAATGATATTACGGAAGTAATAAAAAAAGCAAACGATGCAGGTGTGGAATTTATACTCGTTCCGGGAACCGATTTGGAGACAAGTGAAAAAGCTATCGCCCTTGCAGAAAAATTTGATTGTGTTTTTGCGGCAGTCGGGTTTCATCCTCACGATGCAAAAAAAGCAGAAGGCGATACGCTAAGAAAAATAGAAAATTTAAGTTTCCACGAAAAAGTGGTTGCTATCGGAGAAATTGGACTTGATTACCATTACGATTTTTCTCCCCGCGATAAACAGAAAGAAGTATTTACCGAACAAATAAAAATTGCTCAACGCCGCAATTTGCCAATCATCATTCACGAAAGAGAATCTTCCGAAGATATAATTTCGATTGTTGAACACGCGCTTCCTTCATTCGAAAAAAATTACAAAGGGGTGTTTCATTGTTTTTCCGGAGATACACAAACTGCACGCAAAGTAATAGACTGGGGATTTTATATTTCAATTCCCGGTCCTGTTACATTTCCGGAGAAACCGAATAAACCAAACACAATGGCAGATGTTGCATCCCGCATCGCGTTTGACCACATCTTGCTGGAAACAGATGCGCCATTTTTAACGCCCGTACCGTTTCGCGGAAAAAGAAACGAACCTGCGCACATCCCGCTCATAGCAAAAAAAATTGCGGAACTCCAACACCATTCACTTGAAGATGTTGGAAGAGCAACTTCATTTGGCGCACACCAACTTTTTGGAATTGGCGCATATCCGTCGCCGGAAATTGTGTACAAAATTCGGAATTCCCTCTACGTCAACATCACGCTTCGTTGCGATTCGGATTGCGTGTTTTGTAACAGGCGTGGCGAAGCGGTAATCTTAGGACATAACTTAAAAGTAGAACGCGAGCCGACCGTTGATGAAATTCTTTCCCAAATGCAAGACCCCGCAAAGTACGATGAAATTGTTTTTTGCGGTTACGGAGAACCAACCATCCGTCTCGACGCGATAAAAGAAATTTCAAAGTTTGTGAAATCACACGGTGGAAAAGTTCGCCTCAACACCGATGGTCACGGAAACATCATCAATCATCGCAACATTGTTCCAGAATTCGTGGGACTTGTTGATGCTGTTTCCATTAGTTTAAACAGTGCAGACAAAAAACAGTACACCCAATTAATGCGGGTGAACGATTCCTATTTTCACGGAATGATTCATTTTGCAAAAGAATGTGTTGCCCACCGTTTGAACACCACAATGACTACCGTGGATTTGGAATCGGTGGATGCAGAAAAAGCGCAACTATTTGTTGAACAGGAAATAGGCGCAACGTTTCGCCGCAGAAATTATTTTTAAACATTGATTATGAAAATTACTCTCCTTCTTCTCTTCTTCCTTCTCCCGCTCCAACTCTTTTCCGTTGACCAGCGCGAAAAATTGAAAACAATTTATGAACTACAGGATACCCGCGTGCAGAAAGATAAACGCATCCTCACACTCTTACGCGATGGCAATGCCGCTGTTCGTGAGCGTGCTGCGGCTGCCTGCGGGAATCTGCAAGATACCACGTACGTCGAAGAATTGTTGAAATTGCTTTCCGATAAAAATGAGAACGTAAAAAACGCATCATCGTTAGCGCTGGGGCAAACAGTTTCTCAAATGAGCGATGCCGGGAGAAAGAAAATCGAAAAGCAATTCTTCGGCAAAAAATTATTTTCTACTCCCCGAATGTTTGAAGAGTTTGGAAAATTTTGTACACAAGAGGGATTGAAACAATTTGCCGAATTCGTTTCGAATGAAAAAAACGAGGAAAACAAAGAAGCGATATTGCTTGGAATAGCGCGCGCGGCGCACAGAAATATTACCCATTCGAAATCCACACTTCTCGCGCTTAGGTGGTATCGGCATAACGAAAGAAAAATTTGCGGCAATGCGATGTTTGCGCTTTTCCGTATCGGTAACGTTCAGGAGATAAAAGACTCACTCGAAAAAATTCTGATGTTTGATAAAGACAGTGATGCATTTTTACGAGTAAACGGTGTTTCGCTTCTTGCAAAAATCGGAGAACCGCAGCGCACACTCCCCGTTCTTGCAACACTTTCAGAAAGCGATAAGGATTGGCGTGTTCGTGTCGGCGCAACGCGGGCAATCGGAAAATTTGACCTCGTACTGTATCAGGGAATGTTATTTTCACTTCTTCCGCTCATTAGCGATTCAAACGAGCATGTTTCGCTTGCCGCGCTCGAAGCGTTGAAAACATTTTCCAACGGTGATTCACTGCGCGAGGAAATGAGCAAAGAGTTGTGGAATGCGCTTGTACTCGTAGCAGAAAATAAAGAATCGAAATTTTCTTTACGACAACAAGGTGAAGCAATCGTCGTTCTTGCAAAACTGTTCGGAACAAGAGCGAGCGAGCATACCCCCATCCGCGCAAAGACCGCAAAAAATCTGACGGCAAAAATAATTGAAGCACAGGCATTTATCGCGGGCGAAGAATCGTTCCAAACGCTTCTCGATTACATTTCTTCGGATGAACCGTTGTTTGCGCGGACGGCAATTGAGGGTGTGCAATCATCCACCAAACATTCGAAAGCGGCGAAAGAAAGAATTTCCCGCGCGTATGAAAAACTACTTGAAACGTTTTCTTCAAGCAATGATTTTTCCGTGCTTACGACTATTGCAACCGCGCTTGGCGATTCTCTTTTTGTCAACGAAACATCAATCGAGCCGCTCATAATAGTTTTTGAACGGCAACAACATCCCGACGGAATAGAAGTGCAGCAGGAAATTCTTTCGACGCTCGGAAAAATAAAAAGTAAAAAAGCAATTCCGTTTTTAGAAAAAAAGTTGAAGCATACCGACCGCACCGTTGCACAAAAAGCCGCAGACGCGCTCAAAGCAATCACCCAAAAAGATTACTCGAAGAAAATTACTTCAGCGACAAAACCGGCGCACACAGATTTGGATTGGGAATTTTTATTCTCGCTTCCCGAAAAACCAACGGTAGAAATTGTAACATCGAAGGGAAGCATCACCCTGGAGTTATACCGCGACGATGCCCCGTTTACCGTAATGAATTTTTTGAAACTCGCGAAGAAAGGATTTTACAACAATACATTTTTCCACCGTGTCGTTTCTTCGTTTGTAATTCAGGGAGGAGATCCGCGGGGTGATGGATGGGGAGGACCCGGTTATGCAATTCGTTCTGAGTTTTCGACGCAAAAGTACGATGTCGAAGGAGTGGTAGGAATGGCGAGCGCGGGAAAAGATACCGAGGGGTCGCAATTTTTTATCACGCATTTACCCACGCCGCATTTAGATGGACGCTACACCATTTTCGGAAAAGTTACGAAAGGAATGGATGTCGTTAACAATATCTTTGTTGGCGACCAGGTTGTGGAAGTAAAAATTCCGTAAAGTGCAATTTATTTCACCCAACAGATTTTAGTAATTTTTTTTGCCGAAAAATTTAAACCCCAGCACATATATGAGTACGTATGAATTTTTAGAAAAGATGGATAAGACCAAAGGAAGAATTATCAAAAAGGACGAAGACGAAGGCGTTATTAGATTTACTTCTCATATTTAGAAGTTAGCGGCAACTCTGACCAACCGACAGTAGAAAATGGAAATAGTTATCATATCAGTTACAGCGTTTCTCGTTGCTATCCTGACCTTTTTTTCGGGGTTTGGCTTAGGGACAATTCTGACGCCTGTCTTTATGATTTTCTTTCCCGTTGACTTAGCAATCGGGCTGACAGGTATTGTTCATTTCTCCAACAACGTTTTCAAACTTCTGTTAGTTGGACGACAAGCGGACAAACAAGCGCTAATTCGTTTTGGCATTCCAGCGGTAATTGCGGCTATTGTTGGCTCTTGGTTGCTATTAAACATCACGGACCTTAAACCGCTTTTTGCCTATCAAATGTATGGGCGGACGTTTGAAGTGTTTCCTGTGAAATTTATCATCTCTATTCTGCTCATCATTTTTGCTACCATTGACTTAATTCCATACTTCAACAAACTGCAATTCGGTAAGGACAAACTTCCAATCGGTGGAGCATTAAGCGGATTTTTCGGAGGACTTTCTGGCAACCAAGGAGCGTTGCGAAGCGCATTTCTGATTAAAGCAGGACTTTCTAAAGAGGAGTTTGTGGCGACAGCAGTAGTAGCTTCCACTTTTGTTGACTTTACCCGACTTAGTGTTTACGCGACAAGATTTACCAAAGCCGGTCTTACCGACAATTTGACTTTGGTGGTTTGTGCGACTTTATCGGCAATTGTCGGAGTATACATTGGCAACAAACTTTTAAAGAAAGTAACGCTACGATTTTTACAAGTAACGATTGCTATAATGCTAATAATTATTTCTCTTGCTTTGGGTGCAGGACTACTATGATAACGACAAACACGATGGACAAAAATAAAATACCGTTGAGCGAACCCCAAAAACTTCTCATCTTGCTCAGGGAATATTTTAAGGAACTCTAACCAAAGCAATGGCTCTTTGGAGGACAATACAGCACCCGAAGTGTTCAGGAAGTAATACAACAAGCCAAACATAAAGCGGGCATTAAAAAGAAAGGAAGTATCCATGCATTGCGACACTCTTTCGCGACACATTTGTTGGAAGGCGGCACGGATATCATAAGTATAAAAGAACTTTTAGGACATACTAGTTTAAGAACGACATGCATATACACTCACGTAAGCAAGAAGCATTTGAGTAAAATACAATCACCGCTTGATAAACTCTTGTAAAAATGCGCTACTCAACAAAAACAAAAACTTGCGCTAATCCCACACTGTTGTTGCGGATATGCGCTATAAAAATTATATTTGTAGCGCATAATAGATGTTGGCGGTAATGGCGGAGCGACAGTGCATAAGTTGACAACATTTATCAAAATGACAACTGATTTTATTTAACTTTGACAAAAAAATTGAAAACACATCATAAAATAATAAACGGGGACAGCAGACAAATGACCGAATTGGCGGACAACTCCGTGCATTTGGTTATCACTTCACCACCTTATTGGCAACTGAAGGACTACGGGACAGACAACCAAATTGGTTTCCACGACAGTTACGAAAATTACATCAACCATCTGAATTTAGTTTGGAAAGAATGCTACCGCACTCTTCACAACGGTTGCAGATTATGCGTGAACATTGGCGACCAATTTGCAAGAGCAGTTTATTACGGACGCTATAAAGTTATTCCAATCCGAGAAGAAATAATCAAGTTCTGCGAAAATGTCGGCTTTGATTATATGGGAGCGGTAATTTGGAAAAAAGTAACTACATCAAACACGACTGGTGGTGGAGTTCAAATGGGTTCGTATCCCTATCCAAGAAATGGAATTTTAAAAATTGACTATGAATTTATTTTGATTTTCAAAAAACTTGGCGAAGCACCAAAGCCGACAAAAGAACAAAAAGAACTTTCTAAGATGACAGCGGAAGAATGGAATACATTTTTTGCGGGACACTGGAATTTTGCGGGAGCAAGGCAAGATAATCATATTGCAATGTTTCCCGAAGAATTACCGAGACGATTAATAAAAATGTTTGCATTCGTTGGCGATACAGTGCTTGACCCGTTTGCGGGAAGCGGGACAACTTGTCTTGCTTCAAAAAATCTTGACAGAAATTCCATCGGTTACGAAATCAATTCTGAATTTATCCCCGTTATCAGACAGAAACTCTGCAATCAAAAAGACGGAACAACCTTTGAATTTTTAAAACAAATTACCAAGACGGATTTTCAAAAAGAAATTGAAAAACTTCCATACATTTTCAAAGACCCGCATACGCTGGATAAAAAAATTGACCCAAAGAAATTACAATTCGGTTCAAAAATTGACAAAAACGGAAGCATAAAAAGAGAAGAACTTTTTTCAGTGAAAGAAGTGATTAGTCCCGAAAAAATAAAATTAAGCAACGATTTAACTGTTAAACTTATCGGCATCAAAGAAGACCCGATAATAAACGGAGAAGCAACAAAATTTTTAATTGACAAAACAAAGGGGAAAAAAGTATTTATAAAGTTTGACAACCAAAAATACGACAGCAAAAATAATCTGCTCTGTTATCTGTATCTTGAAAATAAAACTTTCATCAATGCACACTTAATTAAAAACGGCTTGGTAAAAGTGGACAACCATTTTGATTTTAAATACAAAGAAAAGTTTCTCAAACTTTATTCGGACAATTCTTCAAAATGAAAAGCATAAAAATTAAAAACAAAGAACTTTCAGATATTCTTTCCGACACAAAAGTTGATTTCCCTAAATACTCCACTCTTGTTTTAAATCTTGCAAACAGAACCGCTGGCGGGACAAAACCGAAAGTTGTCGGACAATTAAGCGACCTTATTCAAAAGTTTGAAGGAAAAAAATTGAATGAATGGGAAAATTGGTATCTGGAAAAACACCCTAAAGCCATTAGCAACGCCACAGACAAAGTTGTGGAAATGCTTGAAAATTTCAAGGATGTAATGAACAAGATAGACAGAGAATTAATTGAAAAGTGGATAAAAGATTTAGTAATTGTAAAAACTTTCGTTGGCTTAAAATTTCAAGAAGCAATCCTTTTTAAAATTGCTTCGACAGCAAAACAAAAACACAGATTAGCAACACCTCAAGAAGAAGCAAAAGGCATTGACGGTTTCATCGGCAAACATCCCGTAAGCATTAAACCGCACACTTACAAAACAAAGAAAGACCTATTGACCGAAAAAATTGAAGTCCCAATAATTTACTACGAAAAACTTAAAGACGGCATCAATGTTACATTTCCAGACGACCTTTTGACAGCGTAATGAACAACAGAGCCACTACCGCCAACAAGGGATTAGCGTAAGTGGGGCAGACGAGAAATTTTATAGTTCATTGCTTTCTATTATCTTCGCTGCGTGGGGTAATTTCGTAGCGGTTTATCCCCGCCTACGCTAATCCCCGAACCGTTACCGGCAACCTTTGACACCGACAGCGCAAACTCAAACAGACTGCAAGAAATGAACGAACAAAACACGGAAGCGCCAGACAAACAATTTTGAGAGTATCTGATATACATCAACAACAATAATCTATGCAATCAAAAGCAACAACACCGGATGAGTATCTCGCTGAATTGCCGGCAGAGAGAAAAGAAGCCATAACAAAATTGCGTAAAGAAGTATTAAAAAATCTTCCCAAAGGTTTTAAGGAAACAATGGGTTATGGAATGATGGGCTATGTTGTTCCGCATTCACTTTATCCCGATGGTTACCATTGCAACCCAACAGACCCGTTGCCGTTTGCCGGTTTTACCAGTCAGAAACATTTTATTGCATTTTATCACATGGGCATTTATGCCGACCCCAAACTGTTGAAATGGTTTGTAACGGAATACCCGAAACATACCGATGCTAAATTGGATATGGGTAAAAGTTGTATCCGTTTTAAAAAGCTGGAAAAAATTCCCTTTAAATTATTGGGTGAGTTGATGAGCAAAATGACGGTGAAAGATTGGATTGAAATGTATGAGTCGGCGCTTAAAGCCCCTTCTAAGAAAAAATAATTATGTCAGAGTTGCAACCGCAATGAAACAAGGACGCGACAACGAACATCTAACATTCATTAGCGCGGACTCAAACAGTTGCGCCTTGAACGAACAGTAGCGCACAGATATAACAAAAGATATGACGACAACTCCCGAACACAATGAGCGAATAGCAAAAATGACATTTGCTTCAGTCTATCCGCACTACGTTACAAAAGTTGAGCGTAAGGGCAGGACAAAGGAAGAATTGCATCAAGTAATAAAGTGGCTGACTGGTTTTGACAATAAGAAACTGCAAGAACTCATTGACAAAAAAGTAACTTTTGAAACATTCTTTAAAACAGCAAACCTGAACCCAAATGCTCACCTCATTACAGGACTTATTTGCGGCTATCGGATAGAAGAAATTGAAAATCCATTAACAAGACAAGCAAGGTATTTAGACAAGTTGGTGGACGAATTGGCGAAAGGTAGAAAGATGGAAAAAATTTTAAGAAATTAACTATTAAACAAACCAACCAAATTATTGCTATGAAAAAATTACAATTCAATATTAGTATTAATGCACCTGCAAACAAAGTCTATGATATAATGCTGGGCATTAGGAACAAATCAACGTATGAGCAGTGGACTGCTTTGTTCAACCCGACATCTACCTATGATGGCAGTTGGAATAAAGGTAGCAAAATGCTATTCATAGGAACTGATGAGAAGGGAGAAAAGGGTGGTATGGTTTCAGAGATATTTGACATCATTCCAAACCGATTTGTTTCAATTCGTCATTACGGGCTTTTACAATCTAATGTAGAAATCACCGAAGGACCTGAAGTGGAAAAGTGGGCAGGCGGATTAGAAAATTATATCCTCGAAGAAAACAACGGAATTACTAAGGTTACAGTTGACTTAGATGCTACAGAAGATTTTGTAGATTATATGAACCAGACCTACCCAAAGGCGCTTGACAAATTAAAAGAAATATGTGAAAAATAAAATCCTTTAAAAGTTGAACTATGACAAATGAAATAAACACAGCCTCAAACAGCACCTATAATAAATTGGCGGTTCAGTTCTCCGAATGAAGTTTAGTGCTAAAACACCCCGCCATCGCAACCCCCCGAAACGTTAGCCCCCATTTTAGGATACAGCCTTGAGTTAACAAAAGAATTAAGTTAAATGTCGAAATATAAAACTAAAATATTCCCAAAGTCAAGAATTGCAACCATTGATATTTGTGAAATTGGAAAGAAAAAACATCATGTTGTTGTCTTTCTGGAAATTGATGTTACTATCGCTAGAGAAAAAGTAAAAATTTATAAAAAGGATATTGGCAAAATATCATTTATAGCATGGCTGATAAAAGTTATTGCCAATACTTTAAGTAGTTATAGTGCAATAACTGCCTATAAAAATGGAAAACAGAAAACTATAATTTTCGACGATATTAATGTTTCATTCTTAATCGAAAAAGAAATAAACGGGGAAAAAGTTCCACTACCTGTTCTAATTGAAAAAGCTAATACGCATGATATTGAAAAAATTACAAAACAAATAAATGACTCGAAACAAGAAACCTTATCAGAGAATCAAATAGTTATTCAAAAAAGAACGACTCACATAGAACGATTCTACTATTTTTTACCAGGTTTTATTCGAAGAGCAATTTGGAAATACTTGTTAAAGCATCCCAAAATTGTGTTCTCAAAAATGGGAAATGTTGCTATTACATCACTTGGGATATATGGAAAAATAAATGGTTGGTTCATACCCATATCAATTCACCCAATTTGCTTTGGGATAGGCTCGATAATAAAAAAACCTGTAGTAATTAATGACAAAATAGAAGTAAGAGAGATTATGAATGTTACCGTTCTTATGGACCATGATGTTATTGACGGCGCTTCAATGGCAAGGTTTATTGGTGTATTAACAAAGAATATAGAAAAGGGCTTATTTTTATGAAATTAAAAACTTTCTTTCCGAAATAAAAAGAAATAGAAAAAAATGAATAAACACATTCTCTGGATATTTATTTCAATCTTATTTTTTTCCCCAAGAATACTTTTATCACAGGAAACAGAATCAGAAAAAGATACAAGTCTGATTGAAAAAGGTACTTTATACAAAGCGCTGGCTTTTACTGGAGCGTATTATGCAACATCCATTTACGTTATGAACAATACTTGGTATAAAGACATGGAAAGAGCTCCCTTTCATTTTTACAACGATAACGCGGGGTATTTGCAGGTTGATAAATTTGGTCATATGTATGGTGGTTACTTATACAGCTACATCGGTTATTTCGGGTTATTAACACTTGATGCCACCCGAAATGAAGCGCTTATTTTTGGCTCCACTTTGGGATTTGTTTTACAATTTCCGATAGAGATAATGGATGGGTTACACGAAGGTTATGGCTTTTCATGGGGTGATATTGCAGCCAATACCATGGGCTCTGCATTGGTGTTTGGACAGGAATTATTATTCAAGGAACAGGTGGTAAAATATAAATTTAGTTATTGGGAGTCGAATTATTCGAAAAACTCGAACGACTACTATGGCAAAACCACCATGAACCGACTGCTCAAAGATTATAACGGTCACACCTATTGGTTTTCAATGCCTTTAAACAATCTTGGTTTAAAACAATCCCTGCCACCATGGCTTAATATTGCAGTTGGTTATGGAGCTAATGGGATGTATGGCGAATTCGAAAATATTACAAGTTACAATGGTGTTGCCTTTCCCGAAACGAAACGATACCGTCAATACCTCCTTTCGCTGGACATTGACTGGACTAGAATAAAAACCAATTCAAGATTTCTAAAAGTTTTATTAAAAGGAATGACATTTATAAAATTACCTTTTCCTACCTTAGAATATAATTCAAAAGGACAATTTAAAGGCTACTGGATTTACTATTAGAACCGTAAGAATCAAAATATTAGATATGAGAATCAATAAAAAAAGTGAGCTAACATCGTGTATTAAACATTGGGGTTTAAGTGGTAAATCAAGCGTTCTGCCTCGCATCGGCGGTCGTGTCGGCGGGTAGGTGCGAAGCCCGCAATCTCCAACGATTCATACACGCAACCGTTAGCGGAAGAGATAACGCTCGTATTCACTCAGTTCAACAACAAAGGTGCGCCAAACTATTTTTCCCCCTTTACCGTAATGCTTAACAGCGCATACTCGTTCGAGGAAACTTCAGCGTATTTCTTTTCTTTCAGAACGGAAACGTTTCGAAAACCGGTTTCGCGCAACAACGAGAGATACTCTTCTTTTTTAATTGCGCCGGCAATACATCCCGCCCAGAGTTCCGCATCGCGCTGAACATTTTCCGGCATAGAACCGGTAACAACAATATCGGAAACAGCAAATGCGCCCCCCGGTTTCAGCACGCGATACATTTCGGAAAACGCACGCTGTTTGTTGGGAACGAGGTTCAAAACGCAATTGCTGATAATTCTATCCACGGAATTGGAATCAACGGGCATCTGTTCAATTTCTCCAAAACGAAAATCCACATTCGGTATTCCCAATTGGATTGCGTTTTTCTTTGCGCGCGCTATCATTGCTTCCGTCATATCAACGCCGATAACATTTCCCGTAGCGCCGACATATTTTGAAGCGATAAACACATCTATTCCCGCGCCCGAACCGAGGTCGAGAACGGTCATTCCTTCGCGGAGATCTGCATAATCGGTCGGTGTTCCGCAGCCGAGATTGAGGTTGGCAATTTCTACACCAGCAACATCCTCCTTATGGTAATCTTCCGCCATAACGATGTTGAGCAAGGGGCTTTCACCGCAGGAAGAAGAGCAGCAACTTGATGGAATTTCGTCTGTCGTTGCAATCGCGCCGTATCTTTGTTTAATGGTTTCTTTAATGTCAGGTATCTGTTCCATAAAAATAAATGAAAAAAAATTGTTGGTAAAATATAAAAAAGGTTTGCCCAAGCGAAAATGAAAGGATACGTTTCGGCTTGAGAACCTGCTCATAAAACAAAGCGGAGTTCCCAAAAGTTTTCTTGGAAAACAAACAAGCCATTTGTTATATTGTGCCAATTCAACAATGCACCACCCCTCAGACGCAACAAACGAAAAAACCAGCGTTGCAAAATCTTCGCTGTATGGCGCAGTATTTATCACCGCGTTGAAACTCGTTGTCGGTTTCGCGACGGGAAGTTTGGGAATTCTTGCCGAAGCGGCACACTCCGCGCTCGATTTTCTTGCCGCAGGCGTAACATTCTTTGCGGTGAAGTTTGCCGATAAACCTGCCGATAAAGAGCATCTCTACGGACACGGAAAAGCAGAAAACTTCGCCGCGCTCGTTGAAACGCTTCTTCTCCTTGCAACGTGTATATGGATAATTAACGAAGCAGTCGAACGATTAATCACGCAGCGGCTCGAAATAGAAGTGAGCGTATGGGCATATTTGGTGATGGGAATTTCCATCGTGATTGATTACAGTCGTTCCCGCGCGCTGTACCGGGTAGCAAAAAAATACAACAACCAAGCATTAGAAGCAGACGCACTTCATTTCAGTACGGATATATGGAGTTCGGCGGTGGTCATACTCGGACTGGTGTTTGCGTCGTTTCACGTGTTTGCCGCTGATGCAATTGCTGCAATATCGGTCGCAATTATTGTAATGTTCGTCAGTTATAAGTTGGGAAAACGAACGATAGATGCGCTGATGGATAAAATTCCCGAAGGGGTGTATGATAACGTTCTTTCTGCAGTGCGTGGCGTGGAAGGAGTAGAAGATATTCTCTCGCTCCGGATGCGACAGGGGGGACCAAAAATATTTCTCGATATGACGGTTGCCGTGCGACGAACGCTCCCGTTTGAAATTGCACATCGCATCATTTCCGACATTGAACAACGGATACTCGGTGTTTTGCCGAACGCGGATAGTGTTATCCATGCCGAGCCGGTGGAATCGCACGCGGAAACGCTCGAGGAACAAATCCGGATGACCGTTGCTTCGGAAGGAATGTTCCCGCACCATATTCGCGTGTATCAGGCAGGAGAAGAACGAATTGTGGATTTACATATCGAGTATCCCCGCACCTTTAATTTTGTAGAAGCGCATACAATTTCGGAAGCGTTGGAGAAAAAAATCCGTGAACGGTTTTCCGGAATAAAAGATGTGCGTATTCATATCGAAGAACTTGTCGCCCCGCGCACAACAGTCAATATTACTGCACGCTCGGAAGAAATTATCGAAACGATACGCGCTATCGCACACTCCGAGCAAGAGGTAACGAAGTGCGATGATATCGTCGTGTATCAACTGGAAAACGGAAAACTAAAAATTGCACTCAATTGCGCGGTAACCGCACATCAATCGCTCGAAATTGTTCATGCCATTGTTTCAAGAATCGAAAACAAAATTTATCAGCAGGTGAGTAACGTGGAGACGGTGTTGGTGCACGCGGAACCGTTTACAGAGGTGCGAGTGGAATGAAAAAAGAGTAGAGATAAGCAGTCGTTGGTAACCAAAAAACTCGCATGTTTCTTTAAACCTACAATCCAATAATAGACCACCCCAAAACCATTATCCATTTCCCCGCTTCCTCGTTGCATTCTTACGTCTTCTGTTTGCAGAAATACAAAAGGTCATCTGAAGTTTCCAGATGACCTT
The DNA here is from genome assembly GCA_018335975.1 of Ignavibacteriales bacterium. GTDB lineage: Bacteria > Bacteroidota > Ignavibacteria > UBA10030 > F1-140-MAGs086 > JAGXRH01. Next base: position 7,648 of record JAGXRH010000222.1, on the reverse strand, counting down.
TGCACTTTTAAAGTTTGGTTATTCGTTTACTGGTTTGTTGGTTCGCCCGTTAGTTTGTTGCCTATAATACGAACCAACGGACTAACAAACAAACGAATAAACTATTTCATTACCGCAAGTTTTTTTGTAGCAATATAATTCCCCGCAACAAGTTTGTAGAAAAATATTCCGCTCGAAAGTTTACTCGCATCAAATTCTACCGATTTATATCCCCCTACTTCGTAACCGTTTACTAATACTGCTACTTCTTTCCCGAGAACGTCGTAAATTTTCAACGTTACGAAAACATCTTCAGGAAGTTGGTAACGAATTACTGTAACCGGGTTGAAGGGATTGGGGTAGTTTTGTTCTAACGCAAACTCTTTTGGTTTTTCTGATTGTGTTTGTGAACCGATTTGTTTTGAAAGAGCGTGGCTATTGCTTACCGTTTGATTTTTACCCGTTGGTGTTGCAAAAAGTAATTTGTGCAAATTATCCACCATTGTTCCATCAAGTGTTCGTGCGCGGTTCTCCATCGCTTGATACGTTGCTTGCGCATTTGCATAATCTCCCAATGCGGTATAGGCAATTACTTTCTGAACGTTACAGTGTAACCATAGCGCATCATTTGTCTTCTTACTTAGGATTTGATTTGCTAAACCGATTGCATCCTCAAATTTCTCAGCATCCATCTTTGCTTGAAGGCGATATGCTTTTACTACCGGCTTTAACGTGGACGATGATGAAGACAATTCCAATAACTCGATAAATAATTCCCAAGGAATTTCTAATTCCCTTTGATGTTTCCCGCCAACACCGACAAGATCTTCAAGAGAACGGAAAGCATCAATGGCATTATCAGGATTTTCAGAAATCGTTTTTCGTAAGTGATGTACCCACGCACGCAACTTTTCTTCATCGGTGAGTGATGTAATACCGTTTCCATTTCCTTTTGTCATTCCTTCATTTTCATCATCTGCTAAAACAGAAGAAAGGAATTTTGCCGGTGTATAGACTGGATTCGATAAGCAGTATGAGTAATCAATACTCCCTATAAATGCCGAAGAAGGTGGAGGACAACTTCCCCAATAATTCATATGCGCTTTTATGAGTGAGGAAGAATTATAGACCAATCGTCCGTTAAACGAGTATGAATTGTACACATTATTATACCCGCCGTGATCTTCGGTGATATCAATTGCTTCACATTCGGGATCACATCCTTCAGAAAAAATACTTCCGCCAATACCGTTTTTATTATTAGAAACACCGCAATCGCAATAGACATACGTGACTCGCTCACCGAGAAATGCACCTCCGCTATTGGTTACATATAATTCTCCTAAAGTATTTTGATTAAGAGTGTTACGACCGGAATAAGTAATGTCTCCGGATTGCTTTAACCACGCATACGCCGTGCTTCCGCTTATATACATACCATAGCCGGAATTATTGTCTATCCTCGAGTCCCACATATACAACTTAGAAGAACCGAGATAGACGCCGTCGGTAGTATTGTTGGCAATCCTTGTTTGTTTTAGATGAACAAGGGCACTCGTTACATTTAGACCTTTATTGTTATTCATTATTGTAGAATACTGAATGAGCGCTTTCAATATCACCGATGATGTATAAGTAACCGCAATTCCATCTGCACTACAATAGGTAACTGTTGAATTATCAACGAGTGAAACCCCGCTGGTATTGCTGATAGAAAGTCCTGTTGTAGCATAGAGTATATCAGTATATTTAAGTGTATCCGGTCCACCGCCGCTGCATACTATACCGTTCCACGCACCTGCCGAAGGAGAGGCATTGCTGGAAGTTATCGTAATTCTATTAGAAGAACTCCCGTTGGCAACAATTTTTCCATTACAAACAATTTGAGCCCCGCTTCCTAATTCACAACGAGAACCCGGGTCCATTTTCAATTGAGAGGTAGAGGGGATAGTCAACGTATAATTTGCGGGGAGTTTGAGTGTACCCGAAATACGTAATGTCGAGTTCGAGCCGAATTGAAGGTTGTTACTACTATTCACGACGAATGTAGCACCGCTTGCAATCTGAAACGTACCGCCGGAAACCACTATTCCCGAACCAACCCCAAAAGATATTCCCGATGTGCCAGCTTCATAAACGAGTATACCGCCGCTATTAACAGTTAATGTTTTTCCTGCTGAAAAAGTTGTAGAGCATCCTGATTTAAAAGTAGCTGTTACACCACTTCCCATGGTGGCATTATCTATGAGCCAATCGTTGCCAGTAAAAAACGTATTGCTCACAATAGCACCGCTTATACCGTACGGTTTACGGCGGAAGTGTTGGTGGAGTGAAGAACTTGAGCCATTCCAAAATGCATAAAGACCATGAACCCCTGCGCTCATCATAGCATTTTCTCTTTCTATATCAGAAGCTACTTCAATATCAACGGGCGTACTCCACAACTGTGTTGAGGGGTTATAGTATAGATACGACATTCGTGAAGTAGTGTAATTCATTGCATGAAAAAGGCCATTATAGCTTATAGCATTTTGTGTTTTGTGAGGATCCGGTTGAAGAAAATTTGTACAAACAATTTCGTTCACGTCGCCCCAGCTCCCGTTGATATTTCGTTGAGCGTACCTTAGATGTTGCGTGCAACCACCACCGAGGAGTATATCTTCTACCATTACCGAATATATATCGGTTCCAACCACCCCTAAACTCATCGTAAGATTACCATGAGCGGTAGTTGATTTATAGGCATTATCCCATGTATCAGTTGTAATATCAAGGTCGCGGGAATGTATCCTTCCATCCAAGAACCCAACGGCAGCTTTGCTTCCTACCGTAATTACTCTTGGCGCTCGTCCCGTTGAGGGAGAAGATAAATCTGTTACATTCTTAAACCCAACAAAGTTACCATTTGAGTTTTCACATCGCACATAGTATGATTCATCTGAATCATAAGGGTCATTGTTATTTTCCCAAACGATATGTGTGCCATATCCATCCCAATATGTTTGAATGTTTTTTATGGTAACGCTAAAATTTTGTTGATATACATTGGGCCAAGTCGCTCCGCCATCAGTGCTTTCGTACACCTTGATGTAATCACCTAACTTCAATGTTACACGAACTTTTCCGTTGTACGTAGAAACTGATGGATATTCACCGGAGGTAACACTAAGGTTGTTATAAATAACAACGTTATTATTACCAACAAGGTAATGTTTTACTGCACTGCTGTACACGCCGACCAAATGCTGACCATAACCATCGGTTGCAACGCTTGTTGCTCCCGGTGTTCCCAGTGTTGTTACAGATTCCCAATCGGGAACTTGTGATTTGCTTATTGTTACAAAGAACAATACGATTAATAATAAATATGAGGTTTTCATAATATGATTCTTTCTATAAATAATTGTTTAAAAATAAAGTTTGTTAAAAAAGTTTGAATATACGCTGTGCATTGACTACAAAAGGTTTCGCTTTTCTTCTTCTAAAAAATCATCCATATTGTCATTGCGAGGATTCCCGCTTTGAGCGTGATGACGAAGCAATCTTTTTTTTGTTTCACCAAAAAGATTGCTTCACCCGATAAATCGGGATTCGCAACGACGATACGTTCTTCTTTCAAAAACATCAACACACTGCGTTAGAAATTACATACGGAATTTTGGATATTTACTTTGCAAATAAAAAAGCAGTGGCACTTCCGCTAATTACGGAAGGGAAAACACACACTCGCTGATTTGTTTGCTTTAAACTGAACGGTGGCGCCGTTAACGCTGCCGTTCAGTGTTTATGTTGATTTTTCTTTTTAGCCGTGTTTACCTCCTTTTTATTTTAATAAAATCATTTTACGAACTACAGAATAATTATTAGTTGATAATTGGCAAAAATAAATTCCGGAAGAAAAATTATTACCATCCCATTGTATTTTATACGTTCCGGGTTGTAACCCATTGTTTAAAAGTATCCCTATATTTTTTCCATTAATGTCGTACAATGTTAGTTTGTAAAACCCAAGGCGATTAACCGTAAACTCTAAAATGGTCATGTTGTTAAAAGGGTTGGGATAATTTTGATTAAACGTTATAGCGTTTGGTAAAGTATGTGGCTCGTTGCCAACCCCTAATGTACCGTTTGATTTATATACGTCTGCATAAAGCCGTAATTGCAAGTTACCGTTTTGCATACTCTTACTAATAATAAAATCTTTTCTTCCGTCACCATTAAAATCATAAAATTGCACACCTTCTTTTGCATTCGCATGATAATAATACCATAGATAATATGAATTATCACCATCTGACTTAAACACATATAAATCAGCGCCGCTGAAAATTACTAATTCTAATTTTCCATCGTTATCTACATCGTTTGTAAGATATATCGGCTCATCTAATGACCCCCCTGATAACAGATGAAAAAGAAATTTCGGTGAATAGTGATTATCGCTATCCGCTTCAAACACGGTTGTCCAGTTGCCGCTTCCTGTTGTCGCTCCGACAAAAAACTCACGCTTTCCATCGTTATCAACATCACCGGAAGTTTGGTAAAAAAGGTTTATAAACGGAAGTGTATCTGCCCAACTTATATGATAACTATTATCACCGTTATTTTCTACAACCCATACAGTTCCATTTATTTCAGAAGCCAAAAATTCCATCTTTCCATCACTATCATAATCGCCTACATCATATCCTCCAATTCCACTCTCATTCCAAGGGGGGTGGAGTAACTGCGTTTTCCATACTCGCTGAAAATTATTGATTGAGGGATTAAACTCAGCAACATACGTGTAATTATGAAATAAATTCACACTATCAACGCTATCGGGTTCACTGCCGCGATAGATAAAATCAATGTGTGAATCATTATCTAAGTTGGTCATTTTATAGAATGTCCATATAGCCGTTCCCTGGAATTGCCACATTCCGTAATTAAAATTGCGGCGTGTTGGTAACGAGGTTGGTGTGGTTTGTTCGTAATTAAAACAACTATCACCGTAATTCAATACTACTTCTTTCAGCGAATCAGTATCCGTATCAACAAACTGCATAGAAGAACCGCGGCGGGGAACATAGTTATAAAGTAATGTATAGTTTCCGTTTGTATCAATTTCATATACGTGCGACATATAATCGGTGAGATATTCTTTTGAGAGACCATAAATTTCCGACTTTCCGTTCCTATTGAGATCACCAACAAGCAATGGTCCGCCAATTGTGTTGGAAATTGGTACTGTTGTCCAGTATGTATATCTACCCGAATACAAATTGGTGTCAATTAATGTTGGGTCAATCTCTAATACAGGTACGTTGTGTTGTGTAGCCCATGTGCGTATTGTTCCCTCTGTGGGTTCGCTTAATGTTTTAGCACGTTTAAATCCACTCCACGCTTGCTCTATCGCAATTGTGGTGTCGTTGAGGAAGTGTGTGGTTATTCCTTTACGGTGGAGGTCGTCAATCTCACGCTGAAGTTGTTTATGTTCTCTTGTTCCACCGCCAAGGAAAAGAAGAAAAAAGATTATTATTGATAGTATATGTTGAGTAAATCGCATATTGTTATTGAAAAATTGCCCAATGTATTTGCTTAATACTGAACGGTAGTGCTGATACCACTGCCGTTCAGTGTTTGTTTAATTCTACTTTTTTGCCGCGCATACCTCCTTTCATTTAAGTAATAACATTTTTTTAGAAATAGTAAATTGATTAGTAGTAAGACGATAGATATAAATTCCACTTTGTAAGTTTGAAGTAGTAAAATTTACCCTATGTTCGCCACTTTCTACGTTCTGGTTGGTGATTAGTATTTCTACTGTTTCACCGAGGATATTATAAATCTTCAATGACACAAACATCCCCCTTTGTCCCCCTTTATTAAGGGGGATTTCAAAACGAATTGTGGTTGTTAGATTGAACGGGTTAGGGTAATTTTGGAAGAGTTCTATTTCTTTCGGTGAACGATAATCATCATCGTTAACGCCTGCAGGAGGGCTTGCTTTATAAATATCTGCATACAATCTTCCTCGACCAAGTGAATCAACCTGTGATTTACTTATAATAAAATCTTTCCTTCCATCACTGTTAAAATCATAAAACTGCACACCCTCTTTTGCATTCTCCCTTTGGTAATACCACAAATAGTATGAATTGTCACCATCTGATTTGAATACATATAAATCCGCTCCACTGAAAATTACCAATTCTAATTTTCCATCGTTATCTACATCGTTTGTAAGATATATCGGCTCATCTAATGATCCTCCCGATAACAAATGAAAGAGAAATTTTGGTGAGTAGTGATCATCGCTATCTACCTCAAACACCGTCGTCCAGTTACCATTGAACATTGTTGCCCCAACAAAGAACTCACGCTTCCCGTCATTATCCACATCACCGGAGATTTGGTAAAAGAGATTAATAAACGGAACAGTATCCACCCAACTGACGTGATAATTATTATCTCCGTTATTTTCAACAACCCATATACTTCCATTTATTTCAGAAGCTAAAAATTCCATCTTTCCATCACTATCATAATCGCCTACATCATATCCGCCAAGCCCACTCTCATTCCAAGGGGGGGGGAGTAATTGTGTTTTCCAGACGCGCTGAAAGTTATTGATGGAGGGACTAAACTCTGCAACATAAGTAAAGTTTTGAAATAAGTTCACACTATCAACACTATCGGGTTCACTGCCACGGTAGATAAAATCAATAAGTGAGTCGTTATCAAGATTAACCATCTTGTACCGAGTCCAAATGCTTGTACCTTGATATTGCCACATTCCGTAGTTAAAATTCCGTCGTGTTGGTAAAGATGTCGGCGAGGTTTGTTCATAATTAAAACAGCTATCACCGTAATTAAAGACAACTTCATTCAGCGAATCGTTATCCGTATCTACAAACTGAATAGATGAGCCTCGGCGAGGAACATAATTATAGAGCAATGTATAGTTTCCATTCGTATCAATTTCATATACGTGCGACATAAAATCTGTTGTATAATCTTTATATCCACCATAAATTTCCGGTTTACCGTTCTTATTAATGTCACCGACGAGCAATGGTCCCCCAATAGTATTTGAAATCGGCACCGTTGCCCAATATGTATATCGTCCTGTGTAAATGCTCGTATCAATTGTCGTCGGGTCAATTTCAAGCACGGGTACGTTGTTCTGTGTTGCCCACGCGCGTATAGTTTCCTCTGGAGGTTCGCTTAATGTTTTAGCACGTTTAAATCCACTCCACGCTTGCTCTATCGCAATTGTGGTGTCGTTGAGATAGTGTGTAGTTATTCCTTTGTGTAATAGTTCTTCTTGCTCTTCTTTCATTTGCTCTTGCGCAAAGAGAGGAATGCGCAACGTAAAACATAAAACGCAAATTGAAAATAGGGAAATGAATTTCATAGCAGGGGTTTGTAAAGATTGAAAAATGTGGTAAGAGAAAAACGTACACACCCCGTACGTGGACAAGTAAAAATTAAACTTGCAGAGGAGAAGAAAAGGAGAAAGAGAGCGAAGAAGTTGTGTTACACGCGCATTTCTGTTTTTTTTCCGCATAACTTTTTCGTTCCCTTAATAGGAACTCGTCCGTAGTTTGAACGAGAATGCTTTTTGCTTTGTGCCATATTTTTTGTTGCTCAAAAAAATCTGGCAAGAATATAGGGGGGGGGGGGG
>JAGXRH010000221.1 GCA_018335975.1 Ignavibacteriales bacterium | reverse complement strand
AAGCCGCACTTCGCCAACTTCCTGAAACACTTCGTGAATTCGAAAAAATAAAAGAACGGGTTCTGGATTTGGAAGACAAAGCGTTCATCAAGCGCGAGACATCATAAATCGGTTTTTATCTATTATTTATGGTCGTTCAACAACAGACAATTAAAAATCCCATTACGCTTACAGGTGTTGGTTTACACACGGGTGTAGATTGTACGATGCGATTCTTACCCGCACCGGAGAATTTTGGCATTCGCTTCCGCAGAATTGATTTGGCAACACAGCCCGAAATTCCCGCCATCGTTGATTATGTTGTTGAAGTAACACGGGGAACAACGCTCGCTCTTAATGGTGTAAAAGTGCACACCGTAGAACATATTCTTGCCGCGCTTGTTGGACTTCAGGTTGATAACATAATCATCGAACTGGATAACATTGAACCTCCAATTTGCGACGGAAGCGCTAAACCTTTCGTCGAGGCACTTCTGCAAGCAGGTATTGAAAAACAATCCGCTCCGAAAGATTATCTCATCATTGACCAAACAATCCGTTATGTTGATGAGAAGAAGGGAGTAGATATCGTTGCGCTTCCAACGGACGATTACCGCGTTACAGTGATGATTGATTATAACAGCGCGGTGTTAGGAAGTCAACACTCGGGCTTGTTCGATTTACATAAAGAATTTATTTCTGAATTTGCTCCCGCGCGAACGTTTTGCTTTTTACACGAGGTCGAAGCATTACACGACCAGGGACTCATTCGCGGTGGAAATTTAGACAATGCAATCGTCGTAGTTGATAATCCTCTTTCCTCCGGTGAAATTCATCGCATCGCGACAAAACTTGGAATAACCGAAGCGATTCTGTTAGGCGGCAATGGCGTTTTAAATGGAAAGCAACTTCTTTTCAAAAATGAGCCCGCGCGGCACAAACTGATTGATTTAATGGGAGACCTGGCATTAATCGGTGTTCCGCTCAAAGCACAAATTCTCGCCGCACGCCCGGGACATGCAAGTAACATCGAGTTTGCAAAAAAAGTTCGAAAACTTTATTTGCAAAAAGCGCTTATCAAGAAATACCAGTTCGAAAAAACAGAAGGCGTGGTTCTCGACATCAACGGAATTCAACGGATTATTCCTCATCGTTTTCCATTTCTTTTTCTTGATAAAATTATCGAGTTCAAACTTGATGAACGGATTGTAGGAGTGAAGAATGTTACGAGCAATGAACAATTTTTTCAGGGCCATTTCCCCGGTCAACCTGTGATGCCCGGCGTACTCATCCTCGAAGCGATGGCGCAAACCGGTGGAATTTTGATGTTGAACGGCATTGAAAATCCTGAAGGAAAGTTGATGATGTTCACGGCAATGAATAATGTGAAATTTCGCAAACCGGTTATTCCCGGCGACCAACTTATATTAGAAATGGAAATGGTTACCAACAGAAAAAAAATTTGCATTATGAAAGGGCGGGCATTTGTTGATGGAAACCTTGTTGCAGAAGCGGAAATGAGCGCAGCAGTCGTTGAACGAAATTCAAAGTAACAGGAAAATTTTTTATGAGTGCTACTATTCATCCCAATGCAATTGTAAGTTCAAAAGCACAGTTAGGAGAAAATGTTACCATCGGTCCCTTCTCGGTAGTTGAGGATGATGTCATCATTCTCGATAACACGATGTTGCAATCGAATAATTATGTTGCAAACGGTACGCGCATCGGAAAAAATTGCCGGCTCTTTCACGGCGCCGTTGTGGGAATGGAACCGCAGGATTTAAAATACAGCGGAGAAAAAACCGGAACGGAAGTCGGTGATTACACCACGATTCGGGAATATGTAACCATTCATCGCGGAACCGATGCTCATTATAAAACAATTGTCGGAAGGCATTGCTTTATAATGGCGTATGTGCATATCGCGCACGATTGTGTCGTTGGCAATCATGTTATTCTTGCGAACGCAGTCAATATGGCGGGACACGTAACTATTGAAGACCATGCAATCGTAGGCGGGATGTCTCCGATTCACCAATTTGTTCGCATCGGACGACACTCGATGGTCGGCGGCGGCTTTCGCGTTTCCAAAGATGTTCCTCCCTACGTACTCGCAGGACAAGAACCACTTTCATTTCAGGGATTAAACATTGTCGGACTTCGACGAAGAAATTTTTCTGCCGAAACTATTGAAGGATTGGAAAAAATGTATCACACGTTATATCAGTCAAAACTTAACGTATCGCAGGCAGTGGAAGCAATTCGGAAAGAGGAACATTTAACCTCGGAGATTCGACACGTCTTGGATTTTATTAAAGCGAGTTCCCGCGGTATCATTCCTTTCCGTTCGTAAAATTAGGAAGAGCGATGCAGAGAAAAATCCTCCTCACAATTCTCGATGGTGTCGGTATCGGTGAACTTCCCGACGCCAAAAAATACGGCGATGAAGGAAGCAACACACTCGCGAATTGTGCAAATGCAGTTGGAAATCTTACCATTCCGAATTTGCAGAAACTTGGTATCGGCAATATTGTTCCCATCAAAAATGTTCCCGATGAAAAAAATCCTTTGGGAAATTTTGGAAAGTTAGCGGAAGTTTCAAGCGGGAAAGATTCCACAACGGGACATTGGGAAATCGCCGGCGCAATTTCAGAAAAAGATTTTCCGTATTACACAAAGAATGGATTTCCCAAAACACTTCTCGATTCTTTTTTGAAAGAAACCGATTGCAAAGGTTATCTCGGAAACAAAGCCGCATCGGGAACAGAAATCATCAAAGAACTCGGCGAAGAACATCAGCGAACCGGATTTCCGATTGTGTACACATCTGCCGATTCCGTTTTTCAAATTGCCGCGCACGAAGAAACAATTCCACTCGAACGACTCTATGAAATTTGCAAACTCACGCGTGAAAAAGTTTGCGTTAGTGAACACGCAGTCGGAAGAATAATTGCACGACCGTTTATCGGAACAATAGGAAATTATTCCCGCACAACCAATCGCAGAGATTTTGCACTTCTTCCTCCGAAAAAAACATTGCTCAATTGTTTCCAAGAACAAAACATAAAAACAATCGGCATTGGAAAAATCGGCGACTTGTTTTCTGAACAAGGTTTGGATGAAGTGATTCACACAAAATCAAACTTACAAGGTATCGAGAAAACAATTTCCGAATGTAAAAAAAATCAAGACGGATTTATTTTTTCCAATCTTGTTGACTTCGACCAACTCTACGGACATCGTCGCAATCCGCAAGGTTTTGCAAAAAGTTTAGAAGAATTTGATTTACAACTTCCGAACATTCTTGCTTCACTTAACGATAACGATTGGTTTTTCGTAACGGGCGATCACGGAAATGACCCAACTTTTCGACACACTGATCACACGAGAGAATACATTCCTGTTCTATGTTTTTCAAAAAATGGAAAACATGGAGTGAATATCGGAACACGTTCTTCATTTGCAGATTTAGGTAAAACGATTGGTAGATTATTCGGTTTGAACGGAACTTCACTCAATATTGATGGAACAAGTTTTCACGAATTGATTTCATTATGAACGAACATCGCAGCGCTGTAGAATTTGACACAACGATTGATGAACACGGAGCGATTCATCTTCCGGAAATATTGCAAAGCGCACTCAACAAAGGAACAAAAGTTTCTGTTCGCGTCATCAGCAACGTTATTTCCAAAGAATTAAAATCAAAACGTGTTCTGGAAAGTGAAATAGAACAACTAATGTCGCTGCAATTGGAAAACCGAGAACAAGTTGTGAAATTTTTATTGACAGAAGGTTCACTTGTTGGTAACAAAAGTTTTTTGAAACGAGCGAAATCATTGTTAGAAAAATAAATGATAACGCCGCCGAAAGTTTGTATTCATTCTGATGTTTTTCTCGAACATCTTTTTCACAGCGAAGAAAAACCGTCAACACTTCGGCTTGCGATGAAAAAATTTTTCTGTTACACAACGGTGTTCAATGCAATCGAATTATTTTCCATTGCAGAAACACAGAAAGAAATTCAGAAAATTGATGATGCAATGTCAGCAATGAAACTTCTCGGACTCAATGCGAAAAATTCAAAACGTTATGGAACGTTACTCGCAGAAAATGGAACAATGCAGCGATTCAATTTACTCATCGCCGGTTTATGTTTGGAAAGTAAATTGCCAATCATTACTTCGCGACCAAAGGAATTTCGCAACGTAGAACATCTGCACATAATTCCCGCTTCATTCGTCAGAAAATTTGAAACTGCGGAAGAAATTTTGAAAGCAAGCAGAAAGTGATTTGAGGTGTGCGATATGAGTTTAAATAATTACCAATTACGAATTACCATTTAGAAATTACAATTATGTTTTTAGGAAAAGTCGTCGGTACCGTTTGGGCAACGAGAAAAGACACGGAACTCATTGGAATGTCATTTCAAATTGTTAAACACGTTGGTTTGGATTACAAACTGAAAGATACGTTTGTCGTTGCTGTTGATACAGTGCAAGCCGGGGTTGGCGATGTTGTTCTTGTGTGCAGCGGAAGTTCTGCGCGACTTACAACACTCACCAAAAACAAACCCGTTGATGCAGTGATTATGGCTGTTGTGGATAAGATTGATGTGAAGGAATAAAATGGTTTGTGGTTGGCGGTTTGAGCTTAGTGCAATTCATTCCTCAAACCACAAATCTCAAACCTCAAACCTCAAACCTCGTATGTTTTTCGCAAAAGTCATCGGAACAATTTGGGCTACACGCAAAGATGAAAGTCTGCACGGAAAGAAGTTGCAATTCATTCAACCACTCAATGCAAAGTTAGAAAAAAGCGGTGAACCAATTGTTGCCATTGATACTATTGGCGCCGGTGTTGGCGAAAATGTTTTTTACATCACTTCGCGCGAAGCAACTGTTCCGCTTGCAATTGCACAAACTCCCGTTGATGCCGCGATTGTTGGAATTCTTGATAAGATTGATTTGCACCAGTAAATAATTTTTGATTTACGATTTTAGATTTTCGATAATGTCGAAGAAATCGTAAATCACAAATCTAAAATCTAAAATTTTTGGAAACGTTTCTCCTCGCATTCATTCCCCTCTTTGTTGCCATTGATGTTCTCGGCGTGCTTCCGTTGTTTGTTGCACTAACAGAAAACCTCGACGAATCACGAAGAAAAAAACTCACATCCGAGGCAACGCTCACCGCATTTATTATCAGTATTCTTTTTCTTGCAACGGGAAAATGGTTGTTCTCGTTTCTCGGAATTTCCGAAAGCGATTTTCGTGTTGGCGGAGGAATTGTTCTCCTTGTTCTCGCCGTGTACGATTTACTATTTTCCAAAGAACGAAAAATAAATACGGAAGATTCAGTTGGCGTTGTGCCGATTGGTATTCCACTCATAATGGGACCCGCCGCGCTCACAACAATTCTCATTCTTGTTGACTCGTACGGATATTTTTGGACAGTGATTTCCCTTCTCATCAATCTTTTCATCGTGTGGCTTGTGTTTATCCAGTCAAAAAAAATTGGAAAGGTTTTAGGAAAATCCGGTTCGCAAGGATTTGCAAAAGTCGCCGCATTATTTCTTGCAGGAATTGCTGTGATGATGATTCGAAGTGGAATAACAGCAATGCTACAAAAATAAAACAACGGAATTTACCACTTAGACACTAAGAGCACTAAGTTTCACTAAGTGACTCTTAGTGTTCTTAGTGGCTTAGTGGTTAAAATTAATACGCTCAATGAACACTTACGCCCTCATAATTCTCTTCGCTCTTCTCGCAGAATATTTTCTCGATTTCATTTCCAACATTCTTAATCTCTCATCGTTAGCGAAAGATCTTCCGAAAGAATTTGAAAACGTGTACGATGCAGAGAAGTATAAAAAATCTCAGGAGTACACGCGAGCAAAAACGAAGTTTGAATTTCTCACTTCAACGTTTAATATTGTAATCACGCTCATTTTCTGGTTCAGCGGCGGATTCAATTATGTAGATAAAATTATTCTTGCGTGGAATTTACATTTTCTTTGGAATGGATTACTCTTTGCAGGAATTTTACTTTTTGTAAAATCTGTGCTCGATTTGCCGTTTGGAATTTATTCGACCTTCGTTATTGAAGAACGATTTGGTTTTAACAAAACGACGGTGAAAACATTTATCCTCGATTTGGTGAAAGGAGTATTGCTCGGAATTGTTCTCGGTGCGCCATTGTTTGCGGGGATTCTCGCATTCTTTTTTTACACGGGAGAAAATGCGTGGCTCTATTGTTGGCTTGTTGCAACCGTGTTTATTTTGTTCGTGCAATTCATCGCGCCAACGTGGATTATGCCGCTCTTCAATAAATTCACTCCGTTGCAGGAAGGAGAACTCCGCGAAAAAATATTTTCACTCGGAAAGAAACTGAAATTTCCTTTGAATGAAATTTATGTGATGGATGGTTCAAAACGTTCGAGCAAATCGAATGCATTTTTCACCGGCTTTGGAAAAAATAAACGCATCGCGCTGTTCGATACGCTCATTGCAAAACACACCACCGATGAACTCGTTGCAGTTCTCGCGCACGAAATCGGTCATTACAAAAAGAAACACATTCAAGTCGGAATGGTGTTGAGCATTGTTCATACGGGAGTTATGTTTTTCCTCCTTTCAAAATTTCTTTCTGATAAAAATTTATTCGATGCGTTTTATATGGAACATCAATCCATCTATGCGGGAATGATTTTCTTCGGAATGTTATTTACGCCAATTGAGTTTTTCGTTTCACTCGGTATGCAAATTCTCTCGCGTAAAAATGAATTTGAAGCAGACAAATTCGCCAAAGAAAACATTGAGCGAAATGACGATATGATTACCGCACTCAAAAAACTTTCCGTAGATAATCTTTCCAATCTTACGCCGCATCCGTTATATGTGTTCTTCCATTACTCTCATCCGTCGGTATTGGAGAGAATCCGCGCGATTCAAAATAAATCAAAATGAACTTCATTCACACCGTTGAATCATTATTGAATGAGGCAGGATTTTTCCTCCGCTCGCAATTTCGATGGCGGCAAAAAAAATATATCGAACAGAATGAACCGAGACTTGGTTTATTTTCCAATCGAAAGAACGAACAATACTTACTTCTACGGGAAAAGAAACTTCTTGAAGAATATGATTTGTCCGGAATACAAAATCGCAGCAGCAAAACGCGATATATCGAAACACTCACCTATCTCGATTATCTCACCCAACTTCTTCCCGTAAATTCATTGCAACAAAACGGCGAACTGCGATGGCTCGATGTTGGCGCAAAAAATTGGGCGTATGTGGAAAGTATCTATCGTTTACTCGAAAAATGCCATTCCGATTTTATTCTTACAGGAATTGAACTTGATGCGAATCGTTTGTATCGGGATTTTTATCGAAGGAGGGATTACGCACATTCGTACATTGAACACTTACCGAAAGCGAAATATATTGCCGGCAACGTGTTCACACATAAAAAAAAATACGACGTCGTTTCTTGTTTCTTGCCCTTTGTATTTCCCGAACCTTGTTTGAAATGGGGTTTGCCATTGCGTTTTTTCTCTCCAACAGAATTCCTTTCCCATCTTGTTTCGTTGCTGAATGAGAATGGTGTTCTTCTCATCATCAATCAGGATGAAGATGAATTTATCGCGCAGGGAAAATTATTTGAAAGCATACAGGAAAGAGATGGAGATATTGTGCAGGTTGAATGGAAAGGAAAACTTTCCGACTCATTTATGGAGTATATTTATCCGAGGTATGGGTGGAGGGGGAGAAAGAGGTGAGAAGTAAGAAGCAAGAAGTAAGTATTCAGAATTCGGTAGAAAAGGAAGTTGGTAATTTTTAATCCGAAATCCGAAATCTGAAATCCGAAACCTCCTCAATACTTCTGATACTTCGCGAATCCCTTTTTCACCAATTCGTCATTCACATTCACATCTTTTCCATCGGCAGTAATCCACACTTCCCCTAAATATCTCCCGTATTTTTCTTTCCGGTCTTTGATTGTTTGAAGCGTGATTTCCTTTTCGAGAATGAGCGAACGTAAAAAATCACGTGAGGCAATTCCCTGTTTTTTGGAACGCTCTTTTAGTTCGGGAGCGTTGATGCGGTTCAAACGAATCTTTTCTTTCCGCAACTGAACATTGAATCCTAAATCAATTGCAACGGTGAGTGTATCGCCATCGTACACGTCGAGAACGGTGGCTTTGTAGTGGTAGAGTGAGTGTTCCATGGGTAAAAATTATTTTACGAGAATAAGTTTTTTTACGGCTGAAAGTTCATCGTTGTTTATACTCAGCCGCGCAAAGTAGATACTGCTTGCAAGATTTCCTGCACTCCATGTAATTTGATGAACACCTTCTTCTTTATACTCATTTACCAAATTTGAAACTGCCTTCCCTTCGTAATTAAAGATGGACAAATTTACGAATGATGAATATGGCACGAAAAAAGAAAACACCGCATTGGGATTCGCGGGATTAGGATAGGACTTCAAATAGAGTGAAAATGATTTTGCTTGTCGTTCATCCGAAACACTTGTTGCAGGAAAAACATTTACATAAAAATTCTCTCCGAAATTCCATTCGTCTCCTTCGGGAGTTCCACTCAAGTTTACGCTATTGCCCACCGACCAAATTGTATCTTGTCCGGTTTGTAGTGGTGCAGTGTAATTGAAATTCCACGTTATTGCTCCATCAACGGGGCGGGGATGAGGGAAAGCGTACGTGAGTTCGTCTTCTATTTTGCACAACGTTGAATCCACCGTATCAATCACTCCGCGTGAAACGGCAACGTTCACTCCTGCCGAAGAATCGGGACCTCCGAATACAGCGATGGTGAATTGTGCAGAAGTTCCTGCAGCAAGTGAATCCGGTCCGAATATTTGTACGGCTACATTGGGGGAAGCGAAATCTCCGTGACAGATGCAACCGAATCCGTTTTTCCGTGTGAGTCGAATTCTCCCGCAATCCAGATAGGCGTCGAGAGAAATGGAAAATGCAAATACCAGAAAAAGTATAAAGGTGGTTCGAGCCGGATGAATTTTCATATTAACCTCAAAAAGTGCGATTAAAATAGAAAAATGTCGGAAGGTGGCAAAGGTGGGAGAAAAATAATTAACACGTAGTTACTCCTTATTTAGTGAACACGGTGAAGAGATTTCTTTGTCAAAGAAGATTGTCGCGAATGTGAAGAAGTATTGAAATCAGAAATAACTCGCTACTCCGAAATTTATTCCCGCAGCATTTCCAACAACATCAACGCGGTTCCAATTCCATTGATAATGATAATCGAGTTTAAATACAGTATCGCTTGTCGGACGAAAATTTATTCCGAAGGTAATATTTTGTAGCGCATCGCCTTTTAACTCTGTATCGAAATCAACAAATTCATATCGTGCAACGGCGGTGAAGTAGGAGAGCGGAAGAAAGGAAAAATATTTTTTTCCAAAACGATAATTGCATTGCGCGTACATTCCCTGCTGCCTTTCTGCAAATAATCCTTGTAATGATTTCTGTATTTCGATCGTTGAACGAGCATACTCTCCGATAAAATCAAACTCCTCTGTATTGTACTCCCAATCGAAAGCGGCAATTGTGAGATTCCTTTTATCGTCAATTTCCAGTCCATCAACATTGAACGTATTATAAATTCCGGAATGAGCGGAGAGACCAAGTTCAACATTTTCCAATGGTGAATATCCCATTCTTCCAACAAATGAAGGTAGTTGATTATTATCTTCACCAACATCGCCGCGACCTTCACGAATTTGTGTTCCGCTTCCATTCGTAATTATTCCGTCATTGAAACCATTCACTGCATACAATTCGTACGTCAATCGGGAATTTGCGGAAGGAAAGAGTGAACCGTAAAAACCCATTCCCGCTTCGGAAAGTGCCGTAGGAATTATTTCTGTTGAAACAATTGGTCTGTCGGTGAGTTCATTCAAAGGCGCATCGTGAGTGAGATTAAATTTTCCAAGAGGAGAAAGAATTATTCCTCCGCGAAATGTTGCAAATGATGTGATGTCAAAATCGAGAGCGGCAAATTCTATATTGATTTCTTCCGTTCCATGTTCAAATTCAATTTCCGTAAAAAATCGTGTGCGTTGCGAAATGATAGAATGTGCAAACAAATTAAATCGCCGCGCTTCGAATGTTATTTCTTCTGTTATGCCATCTGCGCGTTCAATTTTAAACACCGTTTCTACATAGCCACCAATAGCAGTTTTGCTGAATACGTTTGTTACAAATGGTTTATCATACGCCCCACCTTTCACAAATGGATTTGAGGTTTTTATCGAATCATCATTTTGAGCAAATACAATATTCGAGAAAATAACAAGAAAAATAATAATGGAGTGATGGAGTATTGGAGTAAATCGTTTCATAAATAAATAGTGATTGTTCCGTTTGAAAAATCTGTATGATATGAAGTGAGCGGCTTTTCTGCAGGACCGCGGACAACATTTCCTGCAAGTGAATACGTTGAACCATGACACGGACAACGAAGAAATGTGTTTTCTTTTTTCACAGAACATCCAAGATGTGTACAAATTGGTGAAAGTGCAGTAAAATCATTTTCGCTTTTTCGTACGAGAATAATTTCTTCGGAAATATTTTCGACATTGATTTGAATTGCATTTCCGATTTCTTTCAATTCAGGAAAATGTGAAACATCAAGAATGACAGTTCCATTGTTGGCTTTTGTTGCATAGGATACAAATCCCGTTGTCGCGCAACCACTTAATAATGGTACGGTAATAATGCTTCCAACGACAAGCGAAGAAATCGCTCCGAGAAATTCTCTACGATTTATTATTGTGTTCACAATTGTTTGCGAGTTATATTTTTCTTTACATTACAAAGAACGAAGAAAGGCAAGCACTGCTTCCTTATCAGCGTTAGAAAGTGCGTTAAACAAATTGCGAGCACTCATTGCTTCTCCTCCGTGAAAAAGAATTGCTGTTTTCAAATCATTTGTTCTTCCATCGTGAAGATAATATGCAGTTCCGCCAAGATTTTCAGCATACAAACGCAATCCCCACAATGGAGTAGTTCGCCACTCTTTTCCGTTCGCTTCTCCTTCGATGAAATTATCTGCGAGTTCATCTCCCATATCGTGCAACAGCAAATCGGAATACAAGTGAACTTGTTTATTGCTTAATGCCGCAATTGTTGGATGAATTCCCGTTTGCATTTTTGGGATATGACAATTCGCGCAACCGATTGCGGTAAACAAACTATCGCCAAGTTTAATTTGCGAAGTTATTTTACCCCGTTTTGGTGGGGCGAGCATTCGTAAATAATTTGCAACATCATTGAGTGTTGAAAAAGAAACTTCCGGTTCCGGAATATTTTCACTCATCGTTCCCAGTTGCGCGTGTTGCAATTCTTGCGGAAAAAATTCCGAAGTAATTCCCATATCCTGCAAATACGCCGTTGCGACTTGTTGAAGAAGAAACGGCGTTCCCGATTTTCTTCCGAATCGTCCGAGATATTTTCCGTTGTACGAATTTACATTTGGTGGAATTGCCATTTCGTGCGCTGGGACAAAATTTGCTTTTCCGGAAATTCCATCGCCAGAATCAACATTTGCTAATATTGTAGCGTCGTCAATTGCTTCAATCAATCCCATCCCAAACACAGGAGGACCGCTTCGTGTAGAAATTGCACTTCGCTGCGAAGGAATTTCTTCGGGAGGAATCCCGGGAATGGAACGTTGCTGTAACTGCGCTCCTCCGTATTGAATAGTAAAATTCGTATCAACCTGAGATCCATCGTTTTTTTGAAATCGCTTCAAGTTTGTTCGCGGGTGTCCTTTACCATCGCCGTTGTGACAACCTTCGCACGATGGTTGAACGAAAATAGGTCCGAGTCCTTCAATGACAGAAAAAGTTTTTTCAAATGCTTCATCACCGCGGGCGAAGGCAAGTTTTTGTGTTCGTGTTAATCCTTCCAAAGTTTGGTCAAATGTTTCTCCCGTTTCCGGTTTTGACGTGAACAATGTGTCGCAACCAATGAAGAGAGTTAAAAGTGAAAAGTGAAAAATGAAAATGAGATTATGAAGTTTCATATAATTATTTAAAACTAAAATGTGGACTCTTTGTAACGGATTGAAAAAGAAAAGGAAAAATCTGATGAGAATAATTGAACTATTAGTGAAATACAATTCCGACTGCTGCATAAGCAACGTAAGGAGAAAAATATCCAATTATCGTATTTGCACCTACTTCTACATCAATTCCTAATCTTTTCCCTGAAATGAACTTGTGTGTAATTGTAATTCCCCCAGATGTTCCCCAAAAGGGAAGAGGGATAAAGGCAAGTGGTGATAAAGATAACCCAGCGTGAACATCCACAAAGAGTATCTTTTCTATTCTAGTTTCAAAACCGATTTTGCCATAAGGGAGAATATAATTAATGCCGATTTCGTAGTTGAATAATGGTTCTGAAATTACTGAAGCCTCATTATTTTGAGTAACGTTAGAACGGTAATTTAAGTTTATATAATAAATTTTTTGTCTGAATGGTGTTTCATTCTTTTCAATAATTCCAAAGTATCCAACTAACAATCTTCCGCGGTGTTCCCATTTTGATTGTTCTTGCTTTGAAGTAGAATCAATTTTTTTTTCATCTTTTGCCCAAAGATTTTGTGAACACAAAAAAAGAACTATAAAAAAGGTTAGTTTCATGTATACAAATAAACTTTAAAACGCAAACTCACCGCCAAATGTTTTGAATAACAAAAGAATATTCAATCCGATAATGACGACAGCACATGTAATGGCAAGGTAAGTTATCCACTCTTTGTTTGCCAATTCTCCCATCATAGTTTTGTCTTTCGTGAATTTTATCAAGGGAATAATTGCAAACGGAAGTTGAAAACTTAAAAACACTTGACTTAACACGAGGAGTTCGAGAGGATTTGTCCCAATGCCAACGGCAATCATTGCCGGTATCATAACAATCAATCGCAATATCAAGCGTCGAAGCCACGGGCGAATTTTAATATCAAGAAATCCCTCCATCACAATTTGCCCTGCCATTGTACCAGTTACCGAAGAGGAAATTCCCGATGCGAGCAGCGCAAGCGCAAATACAAAGGCAGACATTCCGCCAAAAAGTATTTCTAAAGTTTTATGCGCTTCTTCAATGGAAACGACCTCCATATTTCGTGTATAAAATGCTCCAGCTGCCATAATGAGAATCGCAGAATTGACAAACCACGCACCATTCAAAGCAATAATCGAATCAATTTTTGCGAAGCGAAAAACTTTATGCTTTTCTTCATTCGATGGATTTTCCGATAACCGCGATTGGATGATGTTGGAATGGAGATACAAATTATGCGGCATCACTGTTGCGCCAAGAATTCCAATTGCAACAAGAATGCTTTCTGAACTGATTTGCGGAACGACAACGTGATATGGAATGATTGACCAATTCGGAGAAGCGAAAAATAATTCAACAACGTAACATAATCCGATTGTTGCAACGAATGTAATAATCGCGTATTCCAGCGGTCGAAATCCGTATCGTTGGAGCGCGAGAATCAGAAGCACGTCAAATCCCGTTATCAAAACCGCAGTGAACATATCAATATGAAACAACAAATAGATTGCAAGCGCGGAACCAAGAAATTCTGCGAGGTCGGTTGCAATCATTGCGAGTTCTGCTGTGAACCAAAGAAAGAAACTCGTTGAACGAGAATAATGTGTTCTGCAATTTTGCGCTAAATCTTTTCCTGTTGCAATTCCTAATTTAGCGGAAAGAGTTTGCAACAAAATCGCCATCATATTGCTGAGGAAAATTACCCAAAGTAAAGCATATCCAAAACGCGAACCGCCTTCGATATCGGTTGCCCAATTTCCCGGATCCATATATCCAACACTAACAAGAAAT
Source organism: Ignavibacteriales bacterium (assembly GCA_018335975.1). Taxonomy (GTDB): domain Bacteria; phylum Bacteroidota; class Ignavibacteria; order UBA10030; family F1-140-MAGs086; genus JAGXRH01. The sequence continues at coordinate 26,405 of JAGXRH010000221.1, read as the reverse complement.
GCCGGACCGAGCGCGCGGATTAAGTTTCTGTTGAAAATTTTCTTAATTCCTTTTTGTTCCGAAAAATTTTCGGCGATTCGAGGGAAGGAAATAGTTGCCGTTTCATTCATAATTCTTTATGCGGTGACTGGTTGAATAAAAATACATTGTGCAAGTTTTGGACTTAACGGAATTATTTGTTTGTTCGCTTTTACAATAATTGAACCATCAAAAGAAATTTTATCAACAATCTTCAGTTTTGTTTGTAAACCGAGTCCGATGTTTTTTAAGTATTGAAGCACTTCCGGACTTTTATCACTTACACGGGAAATTATACCGGCACTTCCTTTCTCACAGTCGTTGAGTAATTGATATTCGGTTTCAATCAGCTCTCCGTTCGCCGTTGGAATGGGGTCGCCGTGCGGGTCAACGGTAGGAAAGTTCAACGCTTTATCAATTCGCGCTTCGAGTGATTCGGAAGTAACATGTTCGAGTCGCTCGGCTTCGTTATGTATTTCATCCCACGAGTAACCAAGAAATTTTACAAGGAACATTTCCCACAAACGATGGCGGCGAACTATTTTCAATGCGATAATCTTTCCTTTCTTTGTGAGTTGAACTCCTTTGCGCGGAATATATTTTACGTACCCCTGCTCGGAAAGGCGTTTCATCATATCGTTTGCTGAAGCATCGGAAACTTCTAATGCTTTTGCAATCGAAGAAGTTGAAGCAAAATTGCTATGACGTTCTATCGAATAAATCCGTTTGATATAATCTTCGGCAGTTATTGTTTCCATAAGTCATAATTATTTTTTAGGTTAGTCTAAATCTATATTTAAGCGAGCAAAAGAAAAGGAAAATATCGTACATAAAAAAACCTTGGAAAGAATTTTTATCTCTTCAAGGTTTCGTCGCTGGCGGATGGGGAAATTATGCCGTAACTTTTGAGAGAAGTCGTTGTACGATCTCTTCACAGAGAAGAAATCCTTTGCGGGTGAGGCGCAGTATATTTTTTTCGAAAAAAATAAAATCGTTGGAAAGAAGTTCTGGAATTAATTCATAATGTTGTGTAAGGAAATCAATGCCAAAATTGGATTTCACTTTCTCCAAATCAAATCCTTCACTTCGCAAACCGAGCATTATTGTTTCTTCAAAAAGTTGTTCAGCTGAAAGTGTTTCTTCTCCGGCAATGGGGAGTTGATTATCGAAAAGTTTTTGTGTGTACGTTGAAAGATTTGCTATGTTCCACCACCGTTTTGAAATTCCATTTTGCCAGAATGAATGAGCGGAAGGACCAAATGAAAGATAATTTGTATGATTCCAGTAGTTTTTATTGTGTTGGCAATGAAAGTTTTTCTTTCCGTAATTAGATACTTCGTAATGCTCGAATCCTTTCTTTTCTAAAAACTCCATCGTCATTTCGTACATCGTTGCATCGGTTTCGTTTGAAAGCATTGTAACTTGATTTGTTGAAACGAGGCGATTGAGTGGAGTATTTTGTTCGACGATTAAACTGTATGCAGAAATATGCGCTGGTTCAAGTTCAATTGCTTGTTCGAGATTTTGTTTCCAGCGTTCTTGTGTTTGATTCGGTAACGCAAATATCAAATCGAGATTCACGTTTTCAAAATCAGCCTTATGCGCAAGCCGAATTGCCTCTTTTGCTTTCTGAGAATTATGAATGCGGGAAAGGAATTGTAAATCATCTTCAAAAAAAGATTGTACGCCGAAACTTAAACGATTAACACCAAGGGAACGATACGCTGTCAGTTTTTCTTTATCAACGGTTTCAGGATTACATTCAACGGTTATTTCGGCGTTGCGGGAAATTGAAAAATGTTTGTAAATGAGATTGAAAATATTTTCGAGTTGAGGTGGAGAGAGGAGCGAGGGAGTGCCGCCGCCAAAGAAAATCGTTTCAAATTTTTCTCCGTGAAATTGTTCTTGTAATGCGATTTCAATTTTCAACGCACTCAGAAATTCTTCGATTGGCGAAAGTGTTTCGATAGAATAGAAATCGCAGTAAATGCACTTTCGCTCGCAAAAGGGGATATGAAAATAGAGTGAAGACATTACTTCACGAGATACCCAACTCTGGAAAGTCGAATCGAAGCAAGTTTATCAACTAATTGTGTAAATGGTAAATCCGGGTCCCATGACCAATACAAAAATAATGGTGTACCGATGACATCTTCTTCAGGAACAAATCCCCAAAAGCGGCTATCGAGTGAGTTGTCGCGATTATCTCCCATTCCGAAAACATAATCCCGTTGAACAGTGTATGAAGTGGATTCTTTCCCGTTGATGAGAAGTTTTCCTACAGCATAGTCAATGCTATTTCCTTCGCGAAGAATAAATGTTTCCCATTGGCTAATGCTGTTAGGCGAAAGCGGAATGACATCCCCTTTTTTAGGGACACGAATCGGACCGTAGTAATGCTCGTTGAAGGGAGCGTCTTTAGGAAAAATGCGCGGCTCAATGTCGGATGGTGAGCGATTATCAAAAGGATTGAATAAAACATTTCGTGGGTATTCCTGTGCTTTTCCATTTACATAAACTTTGCGGTTAATGATTTGCAATGTATCTCCTGCAATCGCTACACAGCGTTTCAAGTAATACGCAAACGGATTTGACTGTGCTTCATCACGGTATCCCGGAAATTCAAACACAATGACATCGCCACGTTCCACGCTTGAGAATGCAGGTAATTTAAAATGGGGAATACGCGTATCGGTAAATGGAATCGTGCGTGGTGTTGTCCCTCCGAAATTTAATTTCCAAACGATGAGGAAGTCGCCGGGAAGGATTTCGTTCATCATCGAGCCGGTCGGAACTTCGAATGATGCAAGCACGAAACTGTTCAGTACGAGAAAAATGCCGAACACCTGCGCCATTTCTTTGAGCCATGCGATAAAACTTTGAATGGGGTTTTGTTGTGAAGAATCTTTTTTCATTATAATTGAATGTTGGAGACTAAGTTATTGTTTACAAACATACGCGAGGGAAAATTCGTTTCAATCTTCCATAGAAAGAACTGCGAGAAATGCTTCCTGCGGGATTTCCACACTGCCGACCTGTTTCATCCGTTTCTTTCCCTCTTTTTGTTTTTCGAGAAGTTTGCGTTTGCGGGAAATGTCGCCGCCGTAGCATTTTGCAATGACATTTTTTCGCATCGGAGAAATAGTGTTGCGGGCGATTATTTTTCCTCCAATCGCTGCTTGAATTGCAATTTCGAACATTTGCCGCGGAATGAGTTTTCGTAATTTTTCGCAGAGTTTTTTTCCATACTCGTACGATTTTTCGCGATGAACAATTGTGGAAAGCGCATCAACGGATTCCGCGTTCAGGAGAATATCAAGTTTCACCAAATCGGATTCGCGGTATTCAAGAAATTCGTAATCCAGCGAAGCGTAACCCCGCGTTGAAGATTTCAGTTTGTCATAAAAGTCAAAAATGATTTCTGCAAGCGGAAGTTCAAAACGGAGGTCAGCACGAGTCGGGTCAATGTAGGTCGTGTTCTTAAAAATGCCGCGTCGTTCCATACAGAGCCGCATAATATTGCCGATGTATTCCGTCGGAGTGATAATTTGCGCTTGCACGTACGGCTCTTCAATGAATTCAATTTCTCCGACGGGCGGCATTAAAGCAGGATTATCAACCATGACGATTTCTTTGTTAGTTTTCGTCACGCGGAATTCTACCGTTGGTACAGTGGTAATAATCTCCTGCTTGTATTCACGGTCGAGTCGCTCCTGGATAATTTCCATATGAAGCAATCCGAGAAATCCGCAGCGAAATCCGAAGCCAAGTGCAGTTGAAGTTTCCGGTTCGTAAAAGAGTGATGCATCATTCATATGCAATTTTGCAAGTGAATTGCGAAGTTCTTCAAACTGTTCCGAATTGGTGGGAAATACTCCTGCAAATACCATTGGTTTCACAACTTTATATCCCGGCAGCGGTTCCGATGCGGCATTGGCGGAACTCATCACAGTATCGCCAACTTTTATTTCGTGCAATTCCCGAACGCCGGCAATAAGGTATCCGACTTCACCGGCAGAGATAGATTTCGTACGGAAACGCTGCATTTCTAACACACCGATTTCTTCCACTTCGTATGAATTACCGGAATAATGAAAGAATACTTTTTCTCCTTCTGTTAAACTTCCATCCACCATTTTGATGTACGCAATTGCTCCACGATAAACATCGAATAACGAATCAAAAATAAGTGCGCGGGGAGGTGCATCAATAATTCCAGATGGTGGAGGGACGCGGGAGACAATTGCTTCAAGAAGTTCCGTAATTCCGATATTTGCTTTTGCGCTTGCAAGAATAATTTCTTCCTCTTTGCATCCGAGTAAATCAATGATTTGTTGTTTTACCGTATCCACCATTGCATGGGGCAAATCAATTTTATTGATAACGGGGATGATTTCCAATCCGGAATCAATTGCTAAATAGAGGTTGGAAATTGTTTGCGCTTCCACTCCTTGCGATGCGTCCACGACGAGAACGGCCCCTTCGCATGCGGCAATAGAGCGGGATACTTCGTATGTAAAATCCACATGCCCGGGCGTATCAATAAGGTTTAATGTATAACGTTTTCCGTCGCGCGCGCCGTATTCCATTTTTATAGCGTGCAATTTGATGGTAATACCGCGTTCCTGTTCAAGTTCCATATCATCCAGCACCTGCTGAAACTTCATTTCCCGTTCGGTGAGTGTACCGGTTGTTACGAGTAAACGGTCTGCAAGAGTGGATTTCCCATGGTCTATGTGGGCGATAATACAGAAATTGCGAATATGCTTCATTGTGGAATAAGAATAAAAAAAATCCCGCTCATATAAATTTCGGAGCGGGGAAAACAAAAAAACGGCAAAGCCCGCAAGCGATGGAGGAGGCAAACCATCGCGGATAGAAGGAGGGGAGTCTTCTACGTAGGGAATTAGCGGGCTTTGCGTACAATCGTTATTTTTTTGCGGGGCTAATATACAATATCAGTTTATTTCTGCAAAAGTGATGGGCATTATCGGGAAAGCAAACAAACATTTTCTACGTGTGTTGACTGCGGGAACATATCCACCGGCTGCAATTTCACGATAGTGTAACCCACTGAGGAGAGCATTTTACAATCTCTCGCTTGTGTTGCGGGATTACAACTCACGTAAATAATTTTTTTTGGAGCAATCGAAACGATTTCTTCCACAACTTTCGAATGAAGCCCGTTACGCGGCGGGTCAACGATGATTACGTTAGGAAGTGGGAGTTCACTTCGCCACGAAATGTTTTTTTGCTGCAAATCTCTCGAAATGAAGAATGCATTTTCTACTTTATTGAGTTCTGCATTTTCTCTCGCGTCAATGATTGCACTTTCGACAACATCTATGCCAAAAATTTGCGAACACGAATCGGAGAGATACAGCGCGATTGTTCCCGTTCCGCAATATAAATCGTACACGATATCGTTTGGTTCTAACGCTGCTAATTGTTTTGCAACTGAATATAATTTTCCCGCCTGTTGTGTATTTGTCTGGAAGAATGAGTTTGCGGAAATCTTAAACCGAAATTTTCCAATAGTATCGGTAATAAATCCTTTTCCGAAATAAACTTTCTCGGATTCTCCGCGCGCAACCTGTGCAATTTGCGTATTCACTGCATTCACAATCGTCGTAACTTGCGGAATTTGTTTTACAAGTTCACGAGAAAGTTTTTCCATTATCGTTGGATTATCTTCAAACGAAACGATATTCACCATTATTTCATTTGTGTTTTTTCCCTCGCGGATAACAAGATTGCGAAAGAACCCGGTTTGCGTTTCGGGTGAATATGCTGGATGAGAATTTTCTTGCGCAAATTTTCTTACAAAATTAACAATGCGATTACTTGTTTCCGATTGGAGAAAACACTCCTTGATGTCGAGAACTTTTTTCCAATTGTTTGCAACGTGTAATCCGAGAAATGTTTGAGGTTGGTGGCTGGAGGTTTGTGAAAGTTCTTCTTTTTCAAATTCTTCTGCGTTCAGCCATTGTTCTTTTGCAAAAGAAAACTCCATTTTGTTTCGGTAATAATATCCATTTTCGGATTTTATGATTGGAGAAAACTTCAAATCGGAAAATCCCCCGATATGTTTGAAAGCATCTTCAACCCGTTTTTGTTTGAAGAAAAGTTGCTGTTCATAATTCAGATTCTGCCAAGCACATCCTCCACACGTTCCAAAATAAGAACAACGTGCATCAACGCGAAATGGCGATGGAGTTATAAGTTCCAAAATTTCTGCTTCTGCAAATTTCTTTTTTGCAAATATAATTCTTGCTTTTACTACATCATTGGGAACTCCACCTTTCACAAAGACAACACAACCATCGTGCCGCCCAAGCGATTTTCCGTCCTCTGAGATATCGGTTATCGTTAAAATTATTTCGTCGTGTTGCTTCATAGTGTTTAAATTTCGGGGCAGAATATACTCAATCGCTTCAAGTTAATTTCATCGGAAAATCTTTATATTTGCGCCATAAAAAATATGTCAACGTTTATCAATATTTAAATGGAATTTGTTCTTTGGGCGAGTAAAAGTTGCCATCTTTTCGGAATTATTCTGCTGTGTGGTAGTTATCTGTTTCAAAGTGGAATATTGTATCCTGTTGCAAAAGTTGAAGGAGAAGAAAAGAGCAAACTCGTTCTCCATCTTGAAAAACGATTCATTCCGTTTATTTGGCTTTCATTATGGATGATTTTACTCACGGGAATTTTACTTGCATTATTAAGTCCAAAGTTTGAATGGTTCCTGTTTTCAACGACGTGGCAAATACTTTTAGCGTTCAAAGAACTTACATTCGTTTTCATTTTCTTCTTTTCCATCGGCTATATCAGAATGTTTCGCTTACTTGAAAAAGTTATCGCTGCAAATGAACGCGATGATTTTGCCGTTGATGTTCTCTTTGAAAAGATGAAAAAATTCAGAACGCTTAACGTGTATCTTTCCATTATTGCAATGCTTCTTGCAGCGGGAATGAGATAACACTATGTTTAGTTTCCTTTGGCGTTTTATAATAGCGACAATTATTGCAACGGGTATTAGTGTTTTCTTCTCAATATATCTTGGCGTATTGATTTGGTTTATCGTTTTCTTCGGAATGAAAATAAAATCAAAATAGGAAAAATTTACTATGAATAAAGTAATAAATATAGATCCCGAAATTATGAGCGGAACTCCCGTATTCAATGATACGCGCGTTCCTATAAAAAACCTTTTTGATTATATCGAAACGGGAGAACCGTTAGAAAATTTTTTGGATGATTTTCCCTCTGTTACAAAAGAACAAGCAATTTTTGTTTGGGAACTTAGTGAATCTTTGTGTTCTTAGTGTCTCAGTGGTAATGATTTTAAACACTAAGGCACGCAGAACACTTAGAAACACTAAGAATTACGCATTGTGAACAACGCTTGAAAATAAAATCGAAATAGGAAATTTCCTTTGCCTAAAATAATCGCAATAGCAAATCAAAAAGGCGGCGTTGGAAAAACGACAACGGCAATTAATCTCGCTGCGTCCATTGCAACGTTGGAATTTCCCGTGCTGCTCATTGATGTTGACCCGCAATCGAATGCAACAAGCGGTATTGGGATTGACAAATATAATCCGACAAACAAAACTTCGTATGACGTGTTGCTCGGAAACACCTCTATAGAAGAGGCGATTTTACCAACACAAGTTCCGAATTTATTTCTTGTTCCATCAACAGTAAATTTAGTTGCGGCAGAATTAGAATTAGTTGAAATGGAAAATCGCGAACGCCGACTGGAAAATGCGCTCCAATCTGTTCGCGGAAAATTTGCATTTATATTTCTCGATTGCCCTCCATCGCTTGGCTTGCTTACGCTCAATTGTTTAACCGCCGCTGATACGGTTTTAATTCCAATGCAATGCGAGTTTTATGCGCTCGAAGGATTATCGCAACTTCTCAACACAATGAATTTAGTTCACGACAATTTAAATCCGCGTTTGGAAATTGAAGGCGTACTAATGACGATGTTTGATAGTCGTTTGAAAATTGCAAATAACATTGTGCAAGACGTAAAAAATTTTTTCGGGGATAAATTATACAAGACAATTATCAATCGCAGCGTTCGTCTTATTGAAGCAGCGAGTTACGGAAAACCGGTAATACTTTACGACCATACAAGTTCCGGTTCGCGATTGTATGAAGATTTAGCGCTCGAAGTTTTGGAACGAAATAATTTGCTTCAAACTTCTATCGTGGAACAACCAACGAATCACGAAAACAAACAACCAGAAACAATTCACCCAACAACAGAAATAATTTCACAATGAACGGAAAAACAAAAGAACCACTTGGAAGAGGATTAGCCGCGCTTATTCGCCCCGTTACGCGACCTGAAATTCCACAGCAAAAAACAGAAGAGAAAATTGTTACGGAAATACGAACGGAAAATATTTCTGAAATCGAGATTGCAAAAATTTCTCCGAATCCATTTCAACCGCGAAAAGATTTCAATCAAGAAGCGTTGGATGAACTGAAACAATCCATACAACAACACGGAGTAATTCAACCGATTACGGTGCGAAAAATTTCCGATGAAAAGTTTCAATTGATTTCCGGTGAACGAAGATTGCGCGCGTGTCAAGAACTCGGCAAAGAAAAAATCCCCGCGTACGTAATGGAAGTGCATACCGATGAACAAATGCTGGAGTTTGCTCTCATCGAAAATTTACAGCGCGAACATTTGAATCCGATTGAAGTTGCCGTTTCGTATCAGCGATTGATTGACGAATGTAAACTCACACACGAACAAGTTTCGGAAAAAGTAGGGAAGAGCAGAACGGCGGTGACAAACAATTTGCGTTTGCTCAAACTTCCGCAAACAATTCAAGATGGAGTGCGCGAGGGAAAAATTTCCGAAGGGCACGCGAGAGGTTTAGCGGCGATTCCAACGGAAATGGAACAACTCGTTGTGTTCAACAAAGTGATTAAGTTCGATTTATCCGTACGAAAAGTCGAGCAGATTGTTCAGGAGTTAAATCAAGGAAATAAGTTACGAACGCGCGTTCCGAAAAAATATTTTCCGCCGAATGAAGTGGAGGAAAAACTCCGCAACTCGCTCGGAACAAAAGTAATGGTGAAACAAAAAGCAAAAGGCAACGGAGAAATTGTCGTTGAGTATTATTCGCCGGATGATTTGGAGAGATTGATTGAATTGTTGGCGAAGTGATGAAAAAGAAGAAAGAAAATTCTGAAAACACTGTTTTGTATTCTGCTGAGAAGATTGCAAAGCCAAGTTTCGTTTTTGAAGAACTTGTAAAATACATTGCAAAAAATGGCACGAAAGAAAGTATTAAACCAATTTTTAAGACAAGTGATTTTTGTTTGTATCAAAATGATTGTTTAGAAGTAATGAATAGATTTCCAGACAATTATGTTGATATGATTTTTGCTGACCCGCCGTATATGCTTTCTAATAATGGTATAACTTGTTATGCCGGGAAAATGGTAAGCGTGAATAAGGGGAAATGGGATAAGAGCAAAGGATTTGAAGCCGATTTAGAATTTCACGAACAATGGATTTCCGAATGTAAAAGAATTTTAAAACCCGAAGGAACAATTTGGATTAGCGGAACACAACACAGTATTTATCAATGTGGGTATTTATTGCAGAAATTAAATTTCCATCTATTGAATGATATTACGTGGTTTAAACCAAACGCTGCACCAAATTTGGCTTGCACTACATTTGCACACAGTCACGAAACCTTACTTTGGGCAAGGAAGGATAAAAAATCGCGAAATATTTTTAATTACGAATTGATGAAGAAAGGAATTTTCCCAGAAGACAAAATGAAAGTTCCGGATAAACAAATGCGTTCTGTATGGTCAATCCCAACCCCAATGCCGGAAGAAAAAATATTCGGAAAACATCCAACGCAAAAACCGCTTGCACTATTGAAAAGAATTGTTCTTGCTTCAACAAAGGAAAATGATATTGTCCTCGACCCTTTTAATGGGGGTGGTACAACTGGAATTGCTTGCGAAGTCATTGGAAAAAGAAAATATATTGGCATTGATATTAGCGAAGAGTACACAAACTTAACCATTAAGCGTTACAACAAATTAAATAAACAAACAAGTTTATTATACCATTGATTATGAAAGACGCATCTTGGGAAGCCATATTTGACAAATATCAAATTCATAAACATAATTTTGATGAGAAACCATTTTTCCTTTCTGGTGAACAGATTAAACAAGCAACTTCTCAATTTGGAAAAACGGGAGAAAAGGAAGTTCGTATTCTTTGCTATCAAGATTCGCGCGAAAGCAGACCAAAAATTTTTGTAGAAAATGAGTTGTTTGTACTCTCAATAAAAAATAGACCATTTAAATGTGCAATAGTAAAAGGAGAGGGATACATTGACATACCGAAAATAAGTTCTAATGTTAAAATATATACCTCCAGGCTTGATTTTAAATTAGATACTTCTTTCATTGGTAATTCCGAGATGCAACATCTTGACTTTGCTTATGCCTCAAGTTTAGTGAGAACTTTTTTAGAAGATGAAACTCTTGTATTGACTATTAGAGGTAAAAAATATACTACTCCATTCTCTTTTAAAGTTGGGAATCAGGATTTGACAGTAGAAAGTGTTCAAACAGAAGTTGATGGTGGTTATGAAGGAAAAAATCAAGTAGTACTTATCGAGGCGAAGAATAGTAAAACTCCCAATACAATAATTCGTCAATTATATTATCCATTTCGCCAATGGTCACAAAAGACGAAGAAGAAAGTCAGAATTCTTTTTTTCGAGAAAAGAGAGAAGTATTATTCTTTTTGGCAGTTTGAATTTAAAGACATCAATGATTATAACAGTATTCACTTAACAAGGAGTTGTCGCTACGAAATAATAGAAAAATAAAATGAACAACAAGAAGAAAAATTTAAAATGTAAAAGTTGCGGTTGCAGTGAATTTGTTACAAAACCAAACCAATATGAAGTTTATGAAGTAATTGATGACAACCTTAAGTATACACATTCAGAAACTGTTGATGAGGAAACAAGATTATTTTGCAGAGATTGTAGTAAAGAATTGAAAAATGCAGATGAATTAATTTCTGCATAATATCAAAGAATTAAAATATCATTTATAAAGAAAAAAGATTTATGAAACGCATCATCCAAACAGAAAAAGCGCCGCTTCCGATTGGTCCTTACAGTCAAGGAGTAATTTTTGGCAGTGGAATTTTAATTACTGCGGGTCAAATTCCGCTTGACCCTTCGACGGGAAAAATAGTTGAAGGCGATATAAAAGTTCAAACACGCCGCGCATTAGATAATTTGCAAGCGATTCTCGAAGCGGGAAATTCAAAACTTGCAAACGTGGTGAAAACGACGGTGTATCTCAAAGATATGAACGAGTTTCCCGCGATGAATGAAGTGTACAGCGAGTTCTTTCGCGATATTGCTCCGGCACGAACAACGGTAGAAGTTTCCCGTTTGCCGAAAGATGCGAAGATTGAGATTGAAGCGTTTGCGCTTGTGCCTTAGTAACGAGTTGCGAGTTTGAAGTTACGAGTTTGTTTGTGAAGAATAGAGAAAAAATAATTTCAAAACGTAATTTCATTTGTCATTCTGAGCGGAGCGAAGAATCTCACTTGATTATATGCAGATGTTTCGCTTCGCTCAACATGACAATTCTTGTAATACTTTTCTTTTCATCATCACTTTTTTCTCAACAAACTGATTCACTTTCTTATTCAAAACAAAATACAATTTCCGAACAACGCCAATCAAAATCTTCTACGCAAGCAGTGTTACTTTCACTTGCACTTCCGGGACTTGGACAAATTTATAATGAATCATATTGGAAAACACCGGTCATTCTTGGCTTTGTAGGATATTTCGGTTACGTGTGGAAACAAGAAAACGATTTGTATCACAAATATCAAGCGGAATACATTCTCACTTCAAATCCGCAAGATAGAAAAGCGCGCGATTTTTACCACGACGAGCGCGATAGGTTTGCGTGGTACCTCGGAGTAACGTATTTGCTCAGCGCCGTTGATGCGTACGTTGATGCACAATTGTTTGATTTCGATGTTGATACATCGCTCGGGTATTCTCAACAAATGTCAATGAATCAATTTACGGTCAGATATTTTTTTAACAGGAAATAAATATGGAAACTCCAATCAATACAGAATGGCAACTCTGGGAGGTTTTCGCTCAGGAAAAAACCGGTGAACCGCATTTCCATTGTGGAAGTGTACACGCACCCGATAAGGAAATTGCTTTGCAGAATGCTCGCGATGTCTATGCACGTCGGGGCAGCGTGTTGAATTTATGGGTCGTTCCTGCAAAAGAAATTACTGCAACGTCTCCATCGGAGAGTGGAGAATTTTTTGAACCCGCAAATGATAAAATATACCGTCATCCGCAATTTTATCATATTCCCAAAGCAGTGAGGGATATATAGTGCGCCTTGATACCGAAATACGCGATGCATTGTTTTCTTTTCTTCTTCGCATTGCTGATGACAGATTGATTCTTGGTCATCGCCTTTCAGAGTGGTGCGGACATGGACCTATTCTTGAAGAAGATATTGCCCTAACCAATATCTCGCTCGATTTATTAGGGCAGGCGGAAGCGTATTTAAAATTTGCCGCCGAAGTTGAGGGAAAAAGTAGAACCGAAGACGATTTGGCGTACTTCCGCGAAGTTATAGATTTCAAAAATTGCAAACTCGTTGAACTTCCGAAAGGAGATTTTGCTTTTACGATTGCACGGCAGTTTTTTTTCTCGCAGTATTGCGTACTCCTTTGTGAAAAGTTGCAGCAAAGTTCGCTCGAACAACTGGCGGGCATTTCTGCAAAAGCATTGAAAGAAACAACGTATCATCTTCGCCACTCGTATCAATGGATGTTGCGGTTGGGCGGCGGAACAGAAGAAAGCCGTCAGCGTTTGCAAAATGCGGTGGATGAACTGTGGAATTATACCGGGGAAATGTTTTTGACTGATACAATCGAACAGCAATTGAGCGCACAGAATATTATTCCTTCGTTCGTTGAGATTTCAGCGCTTTGGAAAGAAAATGTAGCAAGGTGTTTTCGTGAATCGTCAATTACGATTCCTCAAACCGGATTTATGCACAGTGGCGGAAGAATCGGAAAACATACGGAACATCTCGGGCATATACTTTCTGAAATGCAAATTCTTACCCGTTCATTTCCGAAAGCGAAATGGTGATGACGGAGCAAACTATCCTCGGTTATCTTTCTGAAATTCTCGACCCCGAAATTCCCGTTCTTAATATTGTGGAAATGGGAATTGTGCGAAGTGTTTTTTTTGAGAATGAAAAAGTTGTTGTTACAATTACGCCGACGTATTCCGGCTGCCCAGCGATGAGGATGATTGAAGATAATATTGTAGAGAAGTTGAAAGAAAATGGTTGTGGTGAAGTAGAACTGAAAACTGTGTACACACCGACGTGGACTACAGATTGGTTAAACGAAATCACGAAGAAAAAATTACAGCAGTACGGGATTTCGCCACCACATACTACCAGCGATAATCACTTTGTTGAAATTACACTTCCCAAAAAAATATCTTGTCCGTATTGTCAATCCCACCAAACAAGTCTGAAAAGCGACTTCAGTTCAACCGCCTGCAAAGCGATGTACTATTGCAATGCCTGCCTGCAACCGTTTGAGTACTTTAAAGAAATTTGAAATGGGAAAGCTGCACGAAAATCCCTTATGGAGCGAGACGTTCCGTTTTCCACGAATCATTTTTCTTTGTGAATAAAATCCTATCGTGAAGCCGGTTTGGTCGCGCTTGCCAGAATTCAAACTGTAACGGTGCGAGGGAAAATCCTCCCCAAAACGGCGGGAGCGGGATTTCCTTTCCGGCAAATTTATTTTGCATTTGTGTGTACTCTTCTTCTAAAATTTTGCGGCTTGCAATTACAGAACTTTGCTGAGATGTCCACGCGCCGATTTGACTTTCTCTCGGACGGGAATGAAAATATCGTTTCGATTCTTCGCGCGAAAGTTTTTCAACCCTCCCTTCAATGCGCACTTGTCTTCCCAAATCCATCCAGTAAAAAAGTAACGCCGCTTGTGGGTTTTCGGTCAACTCTTTTCCTTTCCTGCTGTCGTAGTTTGAAAAAAATATAAATCCCTTTTCGTCAAAACCTTTCATCAGAACAGTACGCACGGAAACGCTTCCTGATTTTGTTGAAGTTGCAAGCGTCATTGCTGTTGGTTCAGTCGGTTCGGTGTATAGCAAATCTTCAAACCAGGTTCTAAATTGGGCAAAGGGATTGGGCGATACGTCGGTTTCCGTGAGCCCGCGCCGCATATATTCTGTACGAAGTTGTTCAAGATTTTCTCTGGTAAGCATAGTGTTTTATTCCTTCTGTAAGTATCTGTTCCAAAAGTATGAATTTATTTTTTTCCACTTACAATATTTTCTATTTTTGTCCCACAAAATTTTAACATTCGACTAACAAAGAAAGGGTAACAGAATGCCTCTCAATCAATCACAAACTACTCGATTAGCAACACAACTTGAAGGTTTAAAACTTCTTCGGTCAGCATTTGATAACGCGGCACTTCAAAAGCGACCATCAAACGGAAAATGGACAGCGCATGAACAAATCTGCCACATCGGACGGGCACAGGATATTTTTTTCGACCGGTTTGAAAGAATTATTACTGAGCGAATGCCGCCAAAAATAGACCGGTACAACGCTGAAGAGGATAAAGAATGGACAACATTCTTACAAAAAACTACTGACGCCGCAATAGATTATACGGTGAGAAAACGAAAAGAGCTAAATGAATACCTCTCGCAAGTGCGTGAGGGTGATTTACGAAAGAGGGGAATTCACAGTGCCTTTGGTGAACTTACCCTTGATATGTGGGTAGAGTTTTTTTTGGTACACGAGGCACACCACCTTTATTCAATAGTAAAACTTTTACAACCTCGGTAAACTATGGCAAGTAGTGTTCGTGTTCGGTTTGCGCCAAGTCCCACAGGATATTTACACGTTGGTGGATTGCGAACGGCGTTATACAATTTTTTATTTGCGCGAAAGAATAATGGAAAATTTATTTTGCGCATTGAAGATACCGATAGAGCGCGGTACGTTGATGGTGCAGTTGAAAAACTTATTGATGCGCTTCATTGGGCGGGAATTGATTACGATGAAGGACCGAATAAAAATGGAGATGTTGGTCCATACATTCAATCAGAGCGTTTAGAAATTTATCGAAAACACGTCGAGCAACTTTTGCAAAATGGAAAAGCGTATCATTGTTTTTGTGCTTCCGAACGACTTGAACAAATGCGCAAAGAAATGGAAGCGAAAAAAGTTGATGTGAAATATGACAGAACGTGCTTAAAACTTTCCGAGCAAGAAATTCAAAATAATATTGAAAAGAAAATTCCGTTTGTTGTGCGAATGAAAATTCCTGAACATCGCACGATTGCGTTTCATGATATTGTTCGCGGTGATGTTGAGTTTCAATCCGATTTGATAGATGACCAAGTGTTGCTGAAGTCCGATGGATTTCCAACGTATCATCTCGCCGTGGTGGTAGATGATCACTTGATGGAAATCTCGCACGTTATTCGAGGAGAGGAATGGCTCTCGAGTGTTCCGAAACATTTATTGTTGTATGAATTTTTCGGTTGGGAAGTTCCGCAAATGGCTCATCTTCCGCTTTTGCTCAATCCCGATAAAAGCAAACTCAGCAAGCGTCAAGGCGATGTTGCCGTGGAAGATTATCGCGACAAAGGATATTTGAAAGAAGCGTTGGTAAATTTTGTTGCACTTCTTGGTTGGAATCCCGGAACAGAACAAGATATTTTTTCGATGGAAGAATTGATTGAGCAATTTTCGTTGGAGCGAGTTCATAAATCGGGAGCAGTTTTTAATTTGGAAAAACTTAATTCGCTAAACGCAACACATCTTCGTAAAAAATCTGATGAAGAATTACTGAAAATCCTGAAGGATGAATTAGCAAAGTCAAAATTTGCTGGTAAACATTTTGCCGATGAATATTTATTGCAAGTAGTAACTGCAATGAGAGAGCGAGTTACCTTTGTAAAAGATTTTATCGAACAAAGTTCATATTTCTTTGAAGCACCAACGGCGTACGATGAAACTGCAAAAGCAAAAAACTGGAAACCGGAAACTTCATACCAATTAAAACTATTAACGGCTGAATTTTCGAAATTAGAAAATCCCAAGAAAGAAGATTACGAAATTGCATTGCATAAAACTGCACAACAATTACAAATCGGAAATGGAAAATTGATACACGGAGTTCGTTTAGCAATTTCCGGTGTAAGCGGTGGACCGGGTTTGTATGATATTTTAAGTATTCTCGGAAAAGAAGAAAGTATGAAAAGAATTTATACGGCAATTGAAACGATTAAATAATGGAAAATAAAACTGAAACAACTCCCGAACCAAAAAATTTTGTTCGAGAAATCATTGACGAACACATTCGCATTCAGCGATTTGATAAGCATATTCATACACGATTTCCTCCCGAACCGAATGGGTATTTACATATTGGTCATGCAAAATCTATTTGTTTGAATTTCGGCATTGCACGTGATTACAACGGCAAATGCAATCTCCGTTTTGATGATACGAATCCATCAAAAGAAGAAGTTGAATACGTTGATTCAATCAAAGAAGATGTGCGCTGGCTTGGTTTTCAATGGGATAGTGAATTGTACGCTTCGGATTATTTTGAACAATTGTACGAGTATGCAGTTCAACTTATCAAAAAAGGAAAAGCGTTTGTTTGTGATTTGACGGGAGATGAAATCAGAAAATATCGTGGAACATTGACCGAGCCGGGGAAAGAAAGTCCATATCGTAACAGAAGTGTTCACGAAAATTTGCAACTCTTTCAACAAATGCGAGAAGGAAAATTTCCCGACGGAACAAAAACGCTTCGTGCAAAAATTGATATGAATTCTCCGAATATCAATTTACGCGACCCGGTGATGTATAGAATTTTACGCGCAACACATCATCGCACGGGTGATGCATGGTGCATTTATCCGATGTATGATTACGCGCACGGACAAAGCGATTCGATTGAAAAAATTACTCATTCGATTTGCACGTTGGAGTTTGAAGACCATCGTCCGTTATATGAATGGTTTATCAAAGAACTCGGAATTTTTCTTCCGCAGCAAATTGAGTTTGCACGTTTGAATTTGAGTTACACGATGATGAGCAAACGAAGACTGTTGCAACTCGTTGAAGAAAAAATTGTGAATAGTTGGGATGACCCGCGAATGCCAACTATTTCCGGATTTCGCCGCAGAGGTTACACGCCGGAATCAATTCGAGAATTTGCTGAAAGAATCGGTGTAGCAAAACGCGATAACACGATTGATGTTGCCTTACTCGAAAATTGTTTGCGCGATGATTTGAATAAACACGCTCCAAGAATGATGGCAGTTTTAAAACCATTGAAAGTTATCATTGATAATTATCCTGATAACCAAGTTGAAGAACTTGATGCGGTAAATAATCCCGAAGATGAAAATGCTGGTTCAAGAAAAATTCCTTTTTCAAAAACTTTGTATATCGAGCAAGATGATTTTAAAGAAATTCCTCCGCCAAAATATTTTCGACTGACTCCGGGAAATGAAGTGCGATTGCGTTACGCGTACATCATCAAATGCGAAAGCATTGTAAAAAATGATAGGGGAGAAGTTGTAGAAATTCATTGCACGTATGACAAAGACACAAAAAGCGGAACGGGAACAAGTCAGAAAAAAGTGAAAGGGACAATTCACTGGGTTTCTGCTTCGCAAGCGATTGATGCAGAAGTGCGATTATATGATAGATTATTTACAGTTGAAAATCCGAGCGGTGATGATTGGAAAAAATATCTCAATCCAAATTCATTGGAAGTCTTGACAAATTGCAAACTCGAACCGCATCTTGCAAATGCAAAAATTCAAGAGCGATTTCAGTTTGAACGTCTCGGATATTTTAGCGTTGATTACGATTCGACAAAAGAGAAACTCGTTTTCAATCGCACAGTTACATTGAAAGATACGTGGGCGAAGATTGAAAAGAAGTAAGAAGCCAGAAGTAAGAAGTAAGAAGAATAAATCTAAAATCTAAAATAAAATTATGTCCAACATCAAATCACTAAAATCGGTCGAACACGTAACCAACGAATACACGAAACGCATTCTTTCCAACACGATTGGAAAAGAGGTAATTCAAGTTTTATCCGAAACGCCGAACAAGTTAAAAAAACTTGTCAAAGGACTTTCAAAAGGACAACTTACTAAACGTCCGGGAAAAAACAAATGGTCAATTGCCGAAATCATCGGTCATCTCGGTGATACGGAGTTGATTTTAGGATTTCGAATTCGATTATCCCTTTCGGAAAGTGGTTCGCCGTTGCAGCCGATTGAACAAGATGATTGGGTGAAAAATCATCGCTACAATTCCCGTGATGTAAAGAACGCATTGGAAGCATTTACTGCTTTGCGAAAATTTCACGTTTCCATTTATTCTTCACTTTCTAAGAATGAATTGGAGCGATTCGGTATTCATCAAGAGCGCGGCAAAGAAACCGTGGAATTTATGATTCGCCTTGTTGCGGGACACGACCTAAATCATTTAATGCAGATTGAAGCGCTGAGAAAAAAATGGTTGAGAAAATAGTCGAAAAAATTGTAGTTGAATGAGAGAGGTGTTTGAAGGCGATTTTGTAAAAACGAAATCGCCTTTACTATTTTTACTTCAAACCAATTTCGCTTATTTTTCTCCCGCATTAATGTATGAAAGAAAACTTCGAAGCAGTTATCGGTCTTGAAGTTCACGCGCAACTTCGCACAAACACAAAAGCATTTTGTTCTTGCACCATTAAATTTGGCAACGAACCAAATACTAATGTTTGTCCCGTGTGTTTGGGAATGCCGGGAACATTGCCGGTATTGAATAAAAACCTTGTTGAGTTTATTTTGAAAATGGGAATCGCAACGGATTGCACAATTCGAAAGCGTTCGATTTTTGCACGGAAAAATTATTTCTATCCCGATTTGCCGAAAGGTTATCAGATTTCGCAATATGAAGAACCGATTTGCGAATTTGGTTTTGTGGAAATTGAAAGTGATGAGGGAGTGAAAAAGAAAATCGGTTTAACACGCATTCACATGGAAGAAGATGCGGGAAAACTTATTCACGATGTTGGCGTTGATACGTTTGTTGATGTGAATCGCTGCGGAACTCCGTTGATTGAAATTGTGAGCGAGCCGGATATTCGTTCTGCAAAAGATGCGTCGCGGTATTTGCAAAAAGTTCGACAACTCGTAACATATCTCGAAATTTGCGACGGCAATATGGAGGAAGGAAGTCTGCGCTGCGATGCAAATGTTTCCATTCGGAAAAAAGGTGAAACGACATTGGGAACGAAAGCGGAAATAAAAAATATGAATTCCTTCCGCAACGTTGAACGCGCGATTGAATATGAAATCAGTCGTCAAATTGCAATTGTGGAAAGCGGCGGAAATGTTGTGCAAGAAACATTATTGTGGGATGCGGATAAACAAATTTCGTATTCAATGCGAAGCAAAGAAGAAGCGCACGATTATAGATATTTTCCCGACCCCGATTTGGTGCCGGTAATTGTTGATGAAAAATGGATTGCAAAAGTGAAAACAAATTTATCAGAACATCCGACAAGGCGACGTGAGAGATTTATTTCTGAATATCATTTACCGAAATACGATGCTGATGTTCTCACACAAGAAAAAAGTTACGCTGATTATTTTGAAAACGCACTCCCCGGACTTTCTCCGCAGGGAGTCCTTCGGACAAACAAGACAAAAGAAAATTTCAAATCCATCAGTAATTGGATAATGACGGATGTGTTGCGAGTTGTGAGTGAGAGGAATATTTCGATACTAAACTTTCCAATTGCTCCAATCAATATTGGAAAACTTGTTTCGCTGATTGATAATGGAACAATAAGTAGCAAACTTGCGAAAGATGTCTTTGAAGAAATGCTAAATAATAATGAAGAACCAAAATCCATTGTTGAACGCAAAGGACTCGTGCAAGTTTCGGATGCAAATGAGATAGAAATTGTTATTAAACAAATACTAGCACGTTCGGAAAATAAACCTCACATCGAAAAATATTTGTCTGGAGTTGAAAAAGTATTAGGATTTTTCGTTGGTGAAATAATGAGAGAGATGAAGGGCAAAGGAAATCCAAAAGTAGTTAACGAAATTTTGAAAAAATATCTTGAAGAAATGAAAAAATAAACTTGGTGACTTTGTGTCTTGGTGTTTTAATTTTTTAACCACAAAGGCACGAAGGGCACAAAGAAACACTAAGGAAATTATCCACCACTAAACAAATAATTCTATGCGTAACAAACTAATCGCCGGCAACTGGAAAATGAACAAGGACATTCACGAGTCCGCAAATTTAATTGATGAACTGAAACACAAAGTAACAACGAATGAAAAGGTTGGCGTGCTTCTTTGTCCGCCGTACATTTCGCTCGTTATTGCAAACACATTGCTCAAAGATTCGCCGATGAAACTTGGCGCGCAAAATATGAACGATAAAGATGACGGCGCATTCACCGGAGAAATTTCCGCGCGAATGTTGAAATCCGTTGGATGCACGAGCGTTATTCTCGGTCATTCGGAGCGAAGACAATATTTCAAAGAGACGAACGAATACATAAATTTAAAAGCGAAGAAAGCGCTTGCATCGCAACTTGTTCCGATTATTTGCGTCGGCGAAACATTGGAAGAACGGGAAAGCAATGTTACGGATGCAGTGATTACCGCGCAAGTAAAAGGCGTTCTCGCGGGACTTTCTGCAACGGATATGGAAGATGTTGTGATTGCGTACGAACCGGTGTGGGCAATCGGAACGGGAAAAACTGCAACAACGGAACAAGCGAATCAGGTGCATAAACTTATTCGCAAACTTGTCGCACAAATGTACACGTGGGCAATTGCCGAGCAACTCATCATTCAATACGGCGGAAGCGTGAATGAAAAAAATGCGCTGGAATTATTATCGCAATCTGATATTGATGGCGCGTTAGTTGGCGGCGCAAGTTTGAAAGCCGACTCGTTTGCCGCAATTGTGAAAGCGGGAGTGGAAGCGTCGAAGTAGAATTATCATCACTAAATGTTCACGCTATGAAAAAATATCTTTTCACTTCAACAATCGTAGCATTACTATTTTTATTTTTTTCAACGGTTCAATCTCAAAATAAATTTTATGATTCACTAAAAAATAATTGGATTCAAAAGAAAATACTCGAGAAGGAAAAATTCCGGAAAGAGAGGGGGACGAAAACGGAAAACTTACCAAAAGATACCAGTCGTGCTTTTGTTGGTCGGGAAATCCCAACGCCGACTGTTCCAGATTTAGATTCTTTTCCTAGTTTTATTCCGTACGATATTGGCCCAAAAATAATAAAAAGAATTGAGCCAGTTTATCCAGACACTGCTTTGAAAAATAAATTAGAAGGGGTTGTGTATGTGAAAGCGTGGTTGGATACTTTAGGAAAAGTGAAGAAAGTTAGATTGACAAAAAGTGATGATGTTATATTTATTCGCCCTGCGCTTGAAGCGGCAAAACAATTCATATTTTCGCCGGCAATAATGAAAGGACATCCTGTAGAAGTGTCAGTTGATATTCCATTTAAGTTTAAGCTGAAGTAAAATCTTTTTCATAATCATCATTTTTAAAGAACTTACATCTATGCAACTCCAAGAATTAAAATCAAATGTTCATCATCTCGTTGATGAAATAGAAAATATGATATGATTACCAATCCTCATTTAGTTGAACAATACGAGCGCGAGTTTGCAAAGAATAATCCACTGACATTAGAACAAAAATTTGCAATCTATAATGGAATGTACGATGAGGCAAAGCATTTTGGTCATTTTACTTCTATGAATGAAATGGAAAACATTGAGGAGAAAATTGCATTGGCTAAAATAATGAATACCGATGTTACAAAAAGAACTCGTTAAAGTTGTTCGCGCGCTTCATCGTGCAAATATTCCATATATAATTATTGGAGGAAGAGCAGTTCTTCTCTATGGCGAACCACGATTTACAAAAGATATAGATATTACATTAGGCGTTGATTCTTCTCAGTTTCCCATAATAAAAACTCTCGCAGAAAAATTATTATTGCGTTCAAAAGTGGATGAAGCGTTTGTAAAGGAGACAAATGTATTTCCAACAATAGACACTGAAAGCGGAATTGGTGTGGATTTTATTTTTTCTTTTACACCGTATGAACGCGCAGCGATTGAACGAGCAAATATCGTTTTGGTAGAAGATATTCCCGTTCGATACGCAGCAGTAGAAGATGTAATTATTCACAAAATTTTTGCCGGGAGACCGCGAGATATTCAAGATGTAGAAGGAATAATTTTACGCACTCCAATCTTTGATAAAAAGTTTATTGAAGAAACACTGAGCGATTTTGATAACGCATTGCAAAAAAGTCTTGTTCAACTATTCCAACAAATTTGTTCAGATTTAAAGTGAGCGAATTTCAACGCATCCTCATCGTTCGCACGGATAGAATTGGCGACGTTGTTCTCACGCTTCCGCTTGTTACTGCGCTCAAAAAACGATTTCCCAATTCCAAAATTTCAATGCTCATCAGTCGTTACACTGCGGATGTTGTAAGTTCATATTCCGATTATATAGAAACAATATTTTACGACAATGTTTCATTCTTTCAAATGGTGAAAACTATTCGAGAAAGAAAATTCGATACAGTTGTTGTTGTAAAACCCTCGTGGCGATTGGCATTGCTTTTTTTTCTTGCTCGAATTCCGATTCGCGTTGGAACCGGTTATCGTTTGTATTCTTTTCTCTTCAATAAAAAAGTGTACGAGCATCGCAAAAACGGAAACAAACACGAACTTGAATACAATCTGAATTTACTTTCTCCGCTTGATGCGGTTCCGAAAGAAAAAATATTCCCAAAACTATTAGTTGATGAAGTTGCAAAAGAAAAAGTTCAGCATCTTTTACAACAAAAAAATATTGTCGCCACAGATTCACTGGTTATTCTTCATCCCGGAAGTGGTGGTTCATCGAGAAGTTGGCATTGGAAATATTTTGGTTTATTAGGAAAACGCATTGCAGAAATTCCACAAACAAAAATTCTTATCAGCGGAGGAGTGAAAGAAAAAGAAATGATGCACAATGTTTCGCAAATGATTGGCGAGAATGCAATCGTATTGGCTGAAACACTTTCGCTCAAAGAATTTATTGCGCTTATTTCGCTTGCCAAAATGTTTGTATCAAATTCCACTGGACCTCTACATCTTGCTGCTGCCGTGGGAACTTTTACTGTTGGTTTCTTTCCGCAAATTCCGCATTTGAGTTCAACACGTTGGGGAGCGTACACGGAAAACAAAATTGAATTTTCTCCGAAGAACAAATCGTTCGATTGTAATAAATGTATTTCATCGAATGATTGCGAGTGTATGAATTCGATTACCATTGATGAAGTTTTTGAATCAATAAAAACTAAACTCCATGTGTCATTTTGAGCGAAGCGAAGAACCTACTCAACATTTAACAAGACCCTTCGCTCCGCTCAGGGTGACAATTCATCTTTTATTCGTGTTCTTATTTGTAATTAATGCACAAACACAAACCGATACCGCATTTTCTTTTCGCACTATCAAGAACAACGCATTTACGCTCGGTGAAAAATTAGTCTTCGATATTGATTATGGTTTTATCACAGCAGGAGTAGCGATAATGGAAATTCCTACAATTGAAATGTTGAATGAATATCAATGTTACAAAATTGCGGTGCGCGTTCGTTCGGCGAAAAGTTTCGATTGGATTTATACTGTGCGTGATTCGTATTTTACCTTTGTTGACGTAAAGGGAATTTTCCCCTGGCAATTTGAGCAACATATTCGCGAAGGAGGTTATCGGAGAGATTTTATTGCAGAGTTTGACCAACGGTATCATTTTGCAATTACAAAAGTGAACGATGAACTGAAGACGATTTCAATTCCCGAATATGTTCACGATATTGTGTCCGCTTTTTATTTTTGCCGCACGGTTGACTTTTCTACAATGAAGCCAAATGATGAAATCCATTTGCAAAATTTTTACAAGGATTCTACGTACACACTCGACGTAAAATATTTTGGAAAAGAAGATATTGATGTTGGTGCGGGAGAATTTCGTACACTGAAAATTCAGCCGATTATCCGTGAAGGTGGGTTGTTTAAGAATAGCGGCAATATGACGGTTTGGCTATCGGATGACGAAAATAAAATTCCGGTTAAAATGTCGTCGAAAATTATTATTGGTTCGATTGTTGCAGAGTTGCAGCAGTATGGTGGAATAAAGAATCCAATGAAAGCAAAAAAATAGTTACGAGTTGCAAGTTTATAGTTTCAAGTTATGCCAAAGAAAAAATCACAATACAAGCAAATATCACTTTCAAAAATCAAAACGATTTCGATTGCGAATAGAAAAAGCAAAGTCCAACCGAGTGATTTTGCGAAAGTGTTTGATGTAAAAGAAAATTCGTTTTCGAAATTCACTGAATCACTTCCGCATATTTTAGTTGCAAACGATTTGCGGACATTGATTGACGATATTATTTCTTCACGGAAGAAAAAATTACCGGTAATTGTAATGCTCGGCGCACACGTTATTAAAGTCGGTCTTTCTCCGATCATTATTGATTTGGTTGAACGCAACATTATCACTGCAATAGCAATGAACAGCGCCGCGGCAATTCACGATTCAGAAACCGCATTGTTTGGGAATACTTCTGAAGATGTTGCGGTGAATCTTCTCGACGGAACGTTCGGAATGTCGAAAGAAACGGGAGAGTTTATCAATAAGACATTGAAGAAATATTCTGATGAAACAAATTATGGTTACGGTGAGGCATTAGCAACTGAACTTGTGGAACGAAAAGCGAAACATCTTTCGTATTCTATTCTTGCAACGTGCCTGAAAAAA
Source organism: Ignavibacteriales bacterium (assembly GCA_018335975.1). Taxonomy (GTDB): domain Bacteria; phylum Bacteroidota; class Ignavibacteria; order UBA10030; family F1-140-MAGs086; genus JAGXRH01. The sequence goes on along the minus strand of JAGXRH010000221.1, from coordinate 1,361 downwards.
AATATTTCGGTTACGGTTCACGCGGCGATTGGAACTGATATTATTCATCAACAACCAACGATGGATGGAGCGGCAACGGGTGAGATGAGTTTTCGAGATTTTAAGATTTTTGCAAACGCAGTGAAAGATTTGAATGGGGGAGGAGTCGTATTGAATGTTGGTTCTGCTGTAATTCTTCCCGAAGTATTTTTGAAAGCATTAACTGTTGCTCGCAATCTTGGATTTAAAGCAAAAGGATTTACAACTGCTGTTTTCGATATGAATTTGCATTATCGTCCAACGCAAAATGTTATGCTGCGACCAACACAAGGAAACGGCAAAGGATTTTATTTCGTCGGTCATCATGAAATTATGATTCCGTTACTGGCAGCAATGATTAAGTTGAAAGTCAATCGTTATTAGTTATTTGATGATTCAATAATGCTTGATACTTCCGAACCAATTTCATTTGAATCAATTGTAGAGATTCCACCTTCCATAATTTCTCCAAAGTTTAGAATGTCATACACGACGTACGCATTACTCGTGCTTGTTGTTGTTTTCTTCACGTATCAAATAGTTGGTGGTTTGTTAGCTGTGGGAATCTTTGGCGCGAATTTTTCAGAAAACACCAATGGTGTTCGGATTGCCACCATGCTTTCGCAATTTCTATTTTTGCTTGTGCCGACATTATTATTTGCAAGGTATCAATCAACGGACTTGAAAAAATTCTTCCGATTAAACAAACCCAAAGGCGAACAAATTGTTTGGGCGATTATCGGTGTGTTTTCGTTGAGTCAAGCATTGCAAGTTGTCGTAACACTGCAAGAAAAAATTCCGTTGCCGAAAGAACTTCAATCGCTCATTGACACATTCAAACAAATGATGGAGGAAATGTTTAAATCGTTAGTAACGGCGCACACATTTCCGGAATTATTGTTTGTCATATTTGTGGTTGCGATTGTTCCTTCGATATGTGAAGAAATTCTGTTTCGTGGGCTGGTGCAGCAAAATTTGGAACGCGGACTCGGAACAAAACGCGGATTTATCATTACGGGAATTTTATTCGGCGCGTATCATTTGAATCCGTTTCTCATTATTCCGTTGTGCGTACTGGGAATTTATTTTAGTTTTCTCGTTGCACAATCGGGAAGCATTTGGGTTTCGATTGCAGCACACTTCGTCAATAATTTTTTAGCCGCGCTTGCAGTGTATTTAAATCTCGGCGATGATTTTCTTGTTGCGGGAAAACCGGAAGAACTCTCGATGAGTGAACTTTTTGGAACGAGTGTGGTTGCTGTGATTGTGTTTGCAACTTCGACATATTATTTTTTGAAAAGTACGAAGGAACAAATCGCGTGAGTAATTTACTTTCCCGCGTA
>JAGXRH010000220.1 GCA_018335975.1 Ignavibacteriales bacterium | reverse complement strand
CTTACACCGAGAAGAAAGCTGCGGCGGACATTTCCGTGAAGAATATCAGACTGAAGAAGGCGAAGCAAAACGCGACGATGAAAAATTTTCCTACGTTGCCGCGTGGGAATTTCAAGGCGTTGGAAGCGAACCGACCTTGCATAAAGAACCGTTGACGTTTGAATATGTCAAACCGAGTCAACGGAGTTATAAATAATTTTACTTAGTGTTTCTTTGTGTCCTTAGTGCCTTAGTGGTTTTATTTTTTTACCACAAAGGCACTAAGAGCACGTAGATTCACTCAGATTAACTTTTCAAAAACAGTGAATAGACTATGAACTTTACACTTAAAATTTGGCGACAAAAAAACAAATCCGACAAAGGAAAGTTTGTTACCTACGAAGTCAAAAACATTCCCGGCGATGCATCATTTTTGGAAATGCTCGACATCCTCAATGTTGATATAGTAAAAAAAGGAGAAGATGCAATTGCTTTCGACCACGATTGCCGCGAAGGAATTTGCGGTTGTTGCGGACTCGTCATTAACGGACGAGCGCATGGACCCGGAGAAGGTGCAACAACGTGCGAACTTCGCGTAAGAAAATTTTCCGATGGAGAAACAATCGTCATAGAACCATGGCGCGCAAAACCATTTCCCGTTCTTAAAGATTTAGTTGTTGATAGAATGTCTTTTGAAAGAATAATGCAAGCAGGCGGTTATGTATCAACAAAAACAGGCGGCGTACCCGATGGCAATGCAATTCAAATTTCAAAAGTTTTTGCTGATGAAGCTATGGATGCCGCTGCTTGTATCGGATGTGGTGCGTGTGTTGCCGCGTGTCCGAATTCTTCAGCAATGTTATTTGTTTCCGCAAAAGTTTCGCAACTTGCTTTACTCCCGCAAGGACAAGTGGAACGGAAAGAACGTGTGCAGAAAATGATTACGCAAATGGATGAAGAAGGATTCGGAAGTTGCACGAACACGTATCTCTGCGAAGCCGAATGTCCGAAGCAAATTTCCGTTACGCATATTGCGCGATTGAATAGAGAATTTTTGATGGCGAAAATGGGATGATGAATGCCAACTGTTTTATATATCAATGGTTGGAGATTTTTTTTCTTTGCTGAAGAAGGTAACGAGCCAATGCACATACACGCTGAAAAAGGCGAGAAGAATTGTAAATTTTGGATTTATGAAAAAACTCATTCCATTGAAGCGGTGTATTATTATAGAATGAACAGTCGAGATAAGCGTGATGTAAGAAAGATAATTTTAGATAAGTTTGATTTATTTGTAGATGAATGGATAAGATTTCAAAAAAGAATGACATAGATAAACCGTTTCACATTATTAAGAACATACGGTTTGTCAATGAGGAAATGAAACTTTGGGTAGATGGAAAAGAATATACATTTTCATTGAAGAAGATTTCCTCTCGTTTATATAACGCTTCGAAAATAGAGCGATTAGCGTTTAGAATATCTTCCTCCGGTTACGGCATTCACTGGCCTTTGATTGATGAAGATTTATCCATTGACGGTTTGCTTGGAATCAAACATTATCCACCAACTATTAAATACGAATATCCACAGCAACATTTGCTCGCAGTTAAAGAAAAAAGTTCGATTTACAAATCAAAAAGAAATAAATAAATACAAACAACAATTCAAACTTATGAAATATCTCCTTTTAATTTTCCTCTTATTCACTTCGCTTTCCATTTCATCCGAAAAAAACGATACACTCAAGTCTTCGACTTTTGGTGGATTGAAATTTCGTTCGCTCGGTCCTGCAATTATTGGTGGACGCATAATTGCATTTGCAGTTCATCCGCAAAACAGAAGTACGTATTACGTTGCTGTTGCGTCGGGTGGAGTGTGGAAAACAACAAACAGCGGAACAACATTCGATTGTGTGTTCGAAAATGAAAATTCATTTTCGATTGGTGCTGTTGCTTTAAATCCGAGTAATCTTCACGAAGTTTGGATTGGTACGGGAGAGTTGAATAGTCAGCGAAGTGTTAGTTACGGAGACGGAATTTACAAATCGGAAGACGATGGAAAATCGTGGAAGAATATGGGACTCAAAACATCAGAACATATTTCTGATATCGAGTTTGATTCAAGAAATACGAAAATAATGTACGTCGCTTCACAAGGTCCGCTTTGGAAAGAAGGTGGTGAACGTGGATTATTCAAGTCAACAGATGGAGGAACAACATGGAAAAATATTTTACATACAAGCGATAATACCGGCGTTCACGATGTTGTTCTCGACCCGCGAAATCAAGACGTAATTTATGCGACAACATATCAACGCCGCAGACATTTTTGGTCAATGATTGATGGCGGACCGGAAGGAAGTATTCAAAAATCTACTGATGCAGGAATGACGTGGAATAAATTAGGAGGCGGACTTCCCGGTGGTGATTTGGGAAAAATCGGAATTGATATTTCACCAGTGAATCCAGATGTGTTATTCGCATTCGTTGAAGCGCAAGCAGATGGTGGGGGAATTTTTCGCACAACTGACCGCGGAGCAACTTGGGAAAAAAGAAATTCGCAAATTGATGTGCCGATGTATTACGGAAAAATTTTCTGCGACCAGAAAAATGTTGACCGCATTGTTGCATCGGGAACGATTATGTATTATTCCGACGATGCGGGAAAAACTTTGAAACGCATCGGCGAAAAAAGTGTTCACATTGATTATCACGCTATCTGGATTGACCCGAATGACACTGATTATATGCTGCTTGGCACCGATGGCGGATTGTATGAATCGCACGACGGAAATAAAACGTGGCGATTCATCAACAACTTACCGACGATTCAATTTTATCGTGTTGCAGTGGATAATGCAGAACCGTTTTATAACGTGTACGGTGGAACGCAAGATAACGCAACGCTCGGTGGTCCATCGCAAACAATTTCTAAATATGGAATTCTCAACAGCGATTGGTTCGTAACTATTGGCGGGGATGGTTTTGAATCGCAAATTGACCCGAATGACCCGAACATCGTTTATTCACAATATCAATACGGCGGACTTGCACGCTTCGATAAAAAAACGGGAGAAGTATTGTGGATTCAACCGATGGAAGAAAAAGGCGAAGATGGTTTGCGATGGAATTGGGATGCACCGCTTCTTATAAGTCCACATTCTTCTTCTCGAATTTATTTTGGCGCGAATAAATTATTTCGAAGCGATGATAGAGGCAATTCCTGGAAAACCATCAGCGGAGATTTATCGAGGCAAATGGATAGAAATAAAATTCCGATGATGGGAAAGTTGTGGAGTGTTGATGCCATCAATCGCCACGGCAACACAGCGGCGTGGGGAAATCTTTCTCAAGTTTCCGAATCGCCGAAGAAAGAAAATTTGATTTATGTTGGAACTGACGATGGATTGATTCAACTAAAAGATGGTGAGGCAAGTGAATGGAAAAAAATTGAGAAGATTTCCGGTATTCCCGAATTAGCGTATGTAACAGTTGTAAGCGCATCGCAACACGATGAGAATATTGTGTATGCCGCATTCGATAATCACCAACAGGGCGATTTCAGACCGTATCTTTTGAAAAGTGCGGACAAAGGAAAAAGTTGGAAAATGATTTCTAATAATTTACCGGAGAATGGTTCGGTAAAATCCTTTGCAGAAGACCATCTCGATGCGAATTTGATTTTTGCAGGAACAGAATACGGAATTTTCTTCTCATATAATGGCGGAAAAATATGGACGCAACTGAAAAGCGGTTTGCCGACAATTCCCGTAAAAGATATTGCAATTCAAAAGCGCGAAAATGATTTAGTGCTTGCAACATTCGGAAGAGGATTTTATGTGCTTGATAATTATTCGCCGCTTCGAACTGCGAATCCAGAACTGTTAGAAAAAGAAGCGCACATTTTTCCAATAAAAGATGCACTGATGTTTCATCAGTCCGATCCGTTAACCGGAGATGACCAAGGTTGGCAGGGAGATAATTTTTATCATGCCTCCAATCCTGCTTTTGGCGCGACGATTTATTATTCCATTAAAGATGACTGGAAATCAAAAAAACAAAATCGTAAAGACGAAGAGAAAGAAGCAGAAAAGAAAAAATCGGAAATCAAAATTCCTTCGTACGACGAATCGCGAAATGAAGTGGATGAAGAAGCGAAAACAATTATGTTTACGATTCGAGATGAATCCGGAAATATTGTTCGCAAATTAAAAGGTGAAAATTCATCGGGAATAAACCGCCTCGTGTGGGATTTACGATTTCCTTCGATTGAGCCGGTGAATTCCTCTTCATCGGATGATGGAAAAAATTCCGGATGGTTTGCAATGCCGGGAAAATATTCTATTACATTATCGAAACGTGTTGATGGAGTTGAAACACAAATTGCAGGACCGGTCGAATTCATTTGTAAAGCACTTGGAACGCCTTCGATTCCTACAAAAGATAGAAGCGCATTAATCGCATTTCAACAGAAGTCTGCAAAACTGCAACGAGTTGTTTCGGCGAGTATGAATATTTTACGGGAAACGAGGTCAAAAATTACTGCTATCAAAGCATCATTAATGCAAACACCGAGTGTTACATCTGAAACGCAAGAAAAAATTCGCAGCATTGATATGCGTTTGAAAACAATGAGCAGGAAATTCAACGGCGATGAAATTATTTCCCGGCGAAATGATGCAGCGCCACCATCAATTTCTTCCCGCATCAATAAGTTGACGGAAAGTTTTTATTCTTCCAATGCCGATATTACCGATGTTCAGAGAAAAGCATATCAAATTGCGACGGATGAATTTGAAATTGAATATGCGAGTTTAAGAAAAATTGTTGAAGAAGAAATCCCTTCGATTGAAAAGGAAATTGACAAACTTGGAGCGCCGCCAATTCCCGGACGATTACCCGAATGGAAACGAGAATAAATTTTTCTTGTGCGAAGTCGCAAAAAAAATTACTTTACGATAGATAAAATCACTTTAAGCCAATTATGTTATGAACGCCGTCATCATTTTACTTATGCTTTTCATCTCTACAGAAAAAAAATCTCAAACGCAACAGAACTCATGTTGTTCAGTTTCGTCCACAACCCAGTTCGCGATGTTGAGTAGCGATAAAAATTTTGAACGCGCACACGAATCTCCGCTTGCTTTCAATTACGAAGCGAAGAAGGGTAAATTTATTTCCTTCGCAACCAATGATTCACTTGATGGGAAAGCATTTTTGGTAGAGTCCGATTCAGAATCGGACTCTACAATAAGATATTTATTTGTCATTCACGAATGGTGGGGACTCAACGATTATATTCAACGCGAAGCGGAACGAATGCAAGAAGAACTCGGCGATGTCAATATTCTCGCGCTGGATTTATACGACGGAAAAGTTGCAACAACTCCGGAAGAAGCAGGAAACCTGATGCAAAGTGTTTCTGAAGAACGAGCAAAAGCCATTATCAAGGGTGCAATCAAATATGCAGGAGGGAACGCAAAGATTGCGACAATCGGTTGGTGTTTTGGCGGCGGTTGGTCATTGCAAACGTCATTGATTGCAGAAAAAAAATCTGTCGGTTGCATAATCTATTACGGCATGCCGGAAAAAGATTCTGCAAAACTTGCAACACTCAACTGCGACGTATTAGGAATTTTCGGAACGAAAGATAAATGGATTTCTCCCGATGTTGTAAAAGAGTTTGAAACGAATATGAAGAAAGCGAACAAATCGTTAACCGTAAAAAATTACGATGCCGACCACGCTTTTGCAAATCCAAGCAATCCTCATTACGATAAAAAGAATGCAGACGATGCGCACAAATATGCAGTTGAATTTTTGAAGAAGAGTTTTAAGTAAATATTCCCAACTTTATTCTTAACGAAATTTATGCCAACAAAAGATAAATCCCGAAACGGAATTCGGGACAAGCGTATTGACGCATACATTACAAGGTCAGCCGATTTTGCGAAACCGATTCTCAAACATTTGCGAGAAATCGTTCATAAAGGATGTCCCGAAATAGTAGAAACTATCAAATGGGGGATGCCTTCGTTCGATTACAAAGGACCATTTTGTAGCATGGCGGCTTTTAAAGAGCACGCCGTATTTGGATTTTGGAAATATGTTTTGATGAACGACCCGAAGAATTATTTGGGAGAACGAAAAAATCGTGGAGGAGAGGCGATGGGAAATCTCGGGAGAATTACTTCGTTGAAAGACCTTCCGCCCGATAAAGTTATTATTGATTTCATCAAACAAGCAAAAAAGTTCAATGACGATGGAATCAAACTTCCCGCTAAACCGAAAAAAGAAAAAGTCGAACTCGTTATTCCCGATTATTTTATAAACGCTTTGAAGAAAAACAAAAAAGCATTGACTGTGTTTGAAAACTTCAGTTACTCACACAAAAAAGATTATCTTGAATGGGTAACGGAAGCGAAAACTGAAGAAACGAGAAACAAACGTATTGCAACTGCTGTTGAATGGATAAGTGAAGGAAAAGGGAGGAATTGGAAATATGAGAGGAAATAATTTGAATGGAGTAATGGAGTGTTGGAGAATTGGAGTAATTATTCCTTGATGTTCCTACTCTATCGCTCAAATGTTACAACTTCCATTTTATTGTACAGCCAATCGAAAATGTTTCCGGTATTTTTACTTCTTCTCCTCTGAGTAAAGAATCTATTGAGTATTGTAAATACGTTTCTTTCACTTCTTCCGGCTTTTGCCAATTATCGTCCAATCTTCCGTGATAGCGGAGTTTTCTTTCCGAATCGAATACAAAAAATTCCGGCGTGTGAGTTGCAAAAAATTTATTTGCAACAGTTTGGTCTTCGTCGCGTAAATAAATGAAGTTGAAATTTTTCAATTTCGCTCGCTCCATCATTTTCTCGTAACTATCGTCGGGATAATTTTCTATTTCGTTTGAGTTGATGCAGATAACTTGAACACTTTTTTCTGCATACTCTTTTTGTAAAGTCATAATTCTCTCTTCGTACGCTTGCACATACGGACAATGATTACACGTAAAAGCAACCACGAGTATTTTCTTTTCAGAGGAATCAGAAGAAGAATATTTCTTACCATCAACGCCGGGAAGGTTGGAAAATTCCGGTAGTGGTGAACCAATTTGAAATTGTGATGGAATTGTTGATTGACCCATAAGACAATTAAAAATTAAAAGTGAAAAATGCAATGTGAAATGTTGAAGAAGAAAAAAGAGAATCAAGCATAACTCCATTTCTCCAACACTCCATTACTTCAATCTTTTTCCTCTGTTCTCTTTTTTTGTTTTAGCGCTTCCAATTCCGGTTTCACATATTTCTCTACACAATCCGGACAAACGCCGTGAGAAAATTTTGCATCGGAATGACGGGTAATATATGATTCGACTTCTGACCAATAGTTTTTATCGTCGCGGATTTTTTTACAGTACGAACAAATAGGAAGTAGTCCTTGCAGTTGCTTGACGTTTGTGAGTGCATTCTCTAATTCTTTCACTCGATTCGCTAAGGTGATTTCCAAATTGAGGATGCGAATTCCTGCTTGAACGCGTGCCTGTAATTCCCGCGCAATAAACGGTTTCGTAACGTAATCATCCGCCCCGAATTGCATTATCCCTTCAACGACATCATTTGATTCAATCGCCGCTCCGGTGATAAGAATAATATAAAATGGTTTATCGGGAAATTGTTCGCGCACCATTTTACAAATTTGTTCCCCGTGATAGCCCGGCATTTGCCTGTCGAGAATCAGAAGTGATGGCGAATCGTTGGATTGAATTTTTTTCCACGCATCGCTTCCGTTCGAAAAATGGACAACTTCATAATTCCATTTTTGGAGCATCATTTTCAGCAAATTCAAGGCAACAGGGTCATCATCAGCGATAAGAATTTTCATAAAAAGGAAAAGGTTGAATTATAAAATATATCTGCTTAAATCTTTATTCTTTGCAATAGATGAGAGTCGCTCACGGACAATCTCATTGGTAATTTCGATTGAAGTCGAAGTAATATGGTCGGGTGCGTCGAACAGGATATCTTCTAATAACGTTGTCATAATTGTGTGGAGTCTTCGTGCGCCGATGTTTTCCACCTGTTCGTTCACTTCCGTTGCAATTTTCGCGATTTCCTGAATTCCACCCTCAGTGAATTCCACAGTGATTCCTTCTGTTTCCAGCATTGCTTTGTACTGAAGAATCAATGCATTTTGCGGAACAGTAAGAATTTTTACAAAGTCATCTTCGGTCAAAGAATTAAGTTCCACGCGAATGGGAAATCGTCCCTGTAATTCGGGAATTAAATCGGATGGTTTTGCGACGTGAAATGCTCCCGACGCGATGAACAGCACGTGGTCGGTTTTTACTATTCCATATTTGGTCATTACCGAACTTCCTTCGACGATGGGAAGTAAATCCCGTTGCACTCCCTCGCGCGAAACATCGGGTCCACCGCCGTGCGCTTTTGTTCCGGCAATTTTATCAATCTCATCAATAAAAACGATGCCGCTGTTTTCCACCCGTTCAATTGCATCTTTCACCACCGCATCCATATCAATCAGTTTTGCCGCCTCTTCCTGCTGCATCACCAACTTCGCTTCCTTCACGCTCAATTTTCGTTTTTTCATTTTCTTCGGCATTACGCTTCCGAAAAGTTCTTGTACGTTGACCCCCATTTCTTCAAACGAAAATGGTCCGAACACCTGCATATTCGGCATTTGCGATGAAGGAATTTCCAACTCGATTGTTTTGCCGTCTAATTCACCGCTCCGCAGTTTTTCGCGAAACTTTTCTCTCGTCGAAAAATTTTCTTCCGCCTGATTTACCATTTCGGAAGTATCGAGCCCTTCGGCGACCATTTGTTTTTTCTTGAGCGGAGGTACGAGAATATCGAGAATCCGTTCCTCGGCAAGTTTAGCGGCTTTTTCCTGCACTTCTTCTGTTCGTTCTGCTTTCACCATATTCACCGATAAATCGGTAATGTCGCGAACCATTGATTCAACATCGCGACCGACATAACCGACTTCCGTATAGCGCGTTGCTTCTACTTTGATAAAAGGGGCATTGGAAAGTTTTGCAAGCCGTCTCGCTATTTCTGTTTTTCCAACTCCCGTCGGACCGATAAGAATAATATTATTCGGCATAATTTCTTCGCGCAAACTTCCGCTGACTTGCTGCCGCCGCCAACGGTTGCGGAGCGCAATAGCAACGGATTTTTTTGCGTTGTTTTGTCCGATAATATACTTATCGAGTTCTTTGACGATTTCACTCGGTGTTAATTCTTTGTGTGGTATGTGGTTATTTCGTTTTAGTTTTTTGTCCATTAAATTATTGTGTTATTTGATTCCGTAGAAAAGCGATGGAGGTGAAATCAGTGAAGGCCGGTTCACTACTCCGATTGTAAAATGTTATAAAACTTCGATGGTAATATTTTTATTCGTATAAATACAAATATCGCCCGCAGTTTCCAATGCTTCGCGAACTATTTCTTTCGCAGGAAGTTGTGAATATTTCAGCAACATTCGTGCGGCAGCGAGAGCAAAACTTCCGCCGCTTCCTATTGCAATGATACCATCGTCGGGCTCGATGATTTCTCCTGTTCCGGAAATGAGCAGTGAACGCTCTTTATCCATTACTGCAAGCAATGCTTCGAGACGGTGGAGATATTTGTCCGTGCGCCATTCTTTTGCGAGTTCAACAGCGGCGCGTTCTAAATTGCCGCGATACTGTTCCAGTTTGCTTTCAAATTTATCGAATAATGTTAACGCATCGGCTGCAGCGCCTGCAAAACCGGCAAGAACTTTTCCGTCGTGAAGTCTGCGGACTTTTTTTGCGGAATTTTTCATTACCGTGTTTCCGACCGTAACTTGTCCATCCGAGCCAATAGCGACTGTTCCGTTATGGCGGAGTCCGATGACGGTAGTTGCGCGGATAATGAGTTGTTCAGAATATTGAGAATCAGCCATTGGGATTAGTTATGTTTGTAGTTGAAGTTTCAGTGTTAAATTTTTCTTCTCAGTCGTGCAATCGGAATTCCAATTGCTTCACGGTACTTCGCGACAGTTCTCCGTGCAAGCGATAAGCCAAGTTCTTTCAGGATTTTTGCTAACTCGTCATCAGAGAGCGGATGTGACTTATCTTCGTTTTCAATGAGACGTTTGATTTTGAGGCGCGCCTCTTTATTCGAAATTTCTTCCCCGTTATCTTGTTGCACTTTCGAACTAAAGAAATGTTTCAGCGAATAAATCCCGTGTTGCGTTTGAACATATTTTCCGTGACTTGCTCTGCTCGTTGTAGATTCATCAAGTCCCACCATTTCTGCAATCTCGCGATTTGTTAAGGGCTTGAGGTTTTCACCGGTTTCGAAAAAGTCTTTTTGTTTCATTACGATTGCTTTCATCACGTCTAACAGAGTCGTTTGGCGTTGTTGAATACATTGCAAAAACGTTCGTGCCGCTTCCAATCGTTGCTTGATAAAATCTTTTTCTTCTTTCGAAAGATGATTTTCCTTTTGCGAAAGCAATTCGATATACCGTTTATTAATGCGAAGAGTCGGGACGGAGGTAGAAAGTGATTCTACAACAAGTTCATCATTCTCCTGCCGAACGATAAAATCCGGGATGATAGTTAATTCCTCGCTATTGGTGCTTCCTTCGCCGGGCTTCGGATTCAATTTGTGAATCAACGCATCGGCTTCTTTGTACTCATCAATCGAGATATCCAATCTATCCAAAATTCTTTCGTAACGCTTATTCACGTAATCGTCATAGCAAAGTTCCAAAATCTTTCGCGCAAGTTCTTTTCTTGTTGGGTCGAAGTGCCGTATATCGAGCTGCGCGAGTAAACATTCTTTGAGCGTACGAGCGGCAAGTCCCGGTGGTTCGAGCCGCTGGATGTGTTTCAGTATTTTTTCTGCGTGTTCAAGAGAAAGAGAAATGTT
>JAGXRH010000219.1 GCA_018335975.1 Ignavibacteriales bacterium | reverse complement strand
AATAATGTTATTCTCATTGACATCGAGCCAATATTCTGCCTCAATGGTTCCGAGCGGCGCGCAATCCACTTTGGTGAGGAGCGAATCAATTCTCGTGGAGAGAGTTGCGGGAGAAGTAAATGGTCCGGTGATGGAACTTGCAAACTGGATATATGTGGTTTTTCCGGGAACGTTGCCCGTGTTTGGTTTTATCTGTTTGAGTTTTGAAAAAATATTATACCGGTTTTCGGCATTCGTAGTAAAATATGTCAGAAAAGAAAGAAGGAGAAGAATTGTGTGTTTCATAGTATTGCCTCTTAAAATAAATGATTGAATTGCTAAATGAACTGTGTGTTGTTAAAAAAACTACTTGAGTAAAACCATTTTCCGCGTTTCAACAAACGTCCCCGCTGTTAAACGGTAGAAATACATTCCGCTGGGAACGTTACTCGCATCCCACATAACTTCGTAATCGCCGGGCGGCATACTTTTATTCACGAGTGTCGCAACTTCTCTATCTACGATGTCGAATATCTTGAGCGAGACAAACTCTTCATTCTTTTTTGGAAAGAGAAAACTGCCGGAAACATCAGGAACGGCAAACGTAATCGTCGTTGTTGCGTTGAAAGGGTTCGGGTAGTTCTGACGAAGCGCATAACTCTGCGGAAGTGGTTTTACCGGTGGACGCGGCGTGGGAGCATCAATCAACAAATTATCATCGAATACTCGTTTGATAGCATCGTACATTGTTTTCCCCACGGCTACACTGTTGCGAGCATCGGTTCCACGCGCAACGATGTATGCTACAATAATATCCACCTGTGTATCTTTCTGCAACGTAAAGGGACCGATATTCTGCATTTGCCGCATATCGCTGGATATTGCATAAACCCATCCATAGCCGGGAGCAGTTGTTACATCGCCCGAATACCAATAAGTCGAGTCAATACTTGTGCAAGGTAATCCGATCGCTTGACCAAACGGGTCGTTACACGGACCGTGTTTTGTTCCATCTTTCAGAAGTCCAAGCAAATTATTTCGAGCCCAAATGGATGTAAGGGGATCAAAAACCGGATCAGATTGTACATAGTTTACCATACTCGACATCTTCAAATTCTTTGCACCGGGAATATTTTTTTTCCCTTTCAGAAAATGCATTTCTATCGCCGTATCAAGCGGCGTATCAGTTTCATTTTCAAATTGTCCGTTGCCGTTATTATCAAGAAATGTTTCTCCCGGAATAAACACAACCGGTCCTTGAAAATACGACATAAACGCCGCAGGAGGATTGTTGCCAAAAGTCGGGTCATCGCCATCATTCCATGTAAATCCTGAATTTCTCATCGAGTCGCAACCGACTAAATCATCCGTGTAACCCGCCGAGCCGCCAAGGTCAACATCCGCCCACATTCCGAAATAGACAGAATCCATTGTGTTTGCTACAGTGCCGCGATTGATTATGCGGTAGCGCACAAAAAGCGTGTTTGCGATGTATCCTCCGATTCCCCGAAACCCAAAAACTGTCTGTTGAATTTCAATTCCCTGCGGATGTACCTCTGTCCATCTTCTCTGAAAATTTGGAACGTTATCGTTATACACGCACCACGCCATCTGGTCTCCAATCAAATCGGGAGCGTCTTCCCATTCATCCCAATTCCCGTTACCATTTTTATCGAGTGGATTGTATGCGCCGTCTAAATCTCCATCGTAAAAATCTGCGCCAAGTTGTACTGCTTGTTTCCACAATTGCCACGATTCTCCAAACGGAACATCTAATTTATCCACAACGTAAATTCCCGGAATATCACTCTCCGCTGCCAGCACACGACCGGAACCATAATCCTGAACTCGTGATGCGCTTGCAACTGCATTTACCCAGAGTGAATTGTTGGAAATTCCGCCCAACACAAATCCACCGGAGAACAGAAACCCTTTGTCCGGAGAAATGAACGAACCTCCTTTCCTTCCATCAACAACAACATCTGCAAGCACACCTTCCGCGTTGAATGGCATTGTGATATTATTGATGGAAAATAAATATGCGTCGGGCGCAAAATGTGTCTGTGGGGGTATGGATTTGGAACGTGTGAAGTGTTTGTGTGGGTATTTTTCTTGGGCAAGTATTTTCTGTTGAGAAAACACGAACACAAAAATAATCAGGATGAAAGAAAGAGTTTTTTTCATAATTACTCCGCTCTGTTTATGAATACGAAAAACTACGGGTAAAAAATAGGAAGTAAATTGTAATTCTCAAAATTAGAAAGTGAAACAGAATGTTTTAAAGGGAGAAATATTTACGAGAATCCTTTCCAAGTTTCACGTTACTTCATCGTGAGCGCCGTTTCCTCATTGCACAACGATAACTCTCTCCTCTTTCTCCATCTCAAAAATTACAAGGTCGGAAAGATACTGTTGAGCGCCGACTGCACGGAGAAGATACGGACCAAACGGACGAAAGAGCAATCGCACTTTTACATTCCAACTTCCTCCTGTGGGAATCTTAAAATTATATTTCGCTAACCGTGACTCAAACGGAGGAATCGAATTATTCACAAGCGAATCCATTTCAAACACGTTGGAAAACTCCCCGTGTTTGTACAATGTTCCAGCAAAGAGCGCGAGATTCCTGTCGCGTGCAGGAAATGCGCTGTTCGTATCTAACAAATCGCCGTTTGCATCGAGATGACCGGAACGGAATATCGTATCACTGCCCTTCGATGCGGTAACTTCAATCCACATTTGCCGGAAGAAAAAAACCGACGTCGGTAAATTATGTCCCGTTTTATCATTATAGATATTCACCAAAACCTGTAATGAATCATTGGCATTGACTGATGACGGTGTTACAACAGTCATCGTACACGAGTTTTTTAACAAGGAATCCACTGCGGCGCGTTGCTGCGGTTTATTCGGGAAATCGCCGAATGCAACATCAACTCCCACCATATCGTGCCGGTGCAAATTGTTGCGAACAGGTCCCCCAACCGCTGCTTGTCCCGTGTACGTTTGCATATGGCAGTTTTGACACTCGACCGACATTGCCGCCCACGGACTATTCTGCCATTCCGTAAAAGTTATTTCCACGGGAACACCGTTAGAAATCAAATCGTGACAGGTGCGGCATACTTCGGAACGTTCGTAGGAAATATCGTACCCGCTTTCGTGCGCTCCGCCGGCAGGAATCGGGTCGGAAATCTGTCCGTATTTTATTCTCCCCGGCTGTATATTGTATGCAATTCTTCCGTTTGTCGTTGTATGCGGCGCGCGCAAGGTATGACACACGTCGCAATTGATTCCTTCGCGCACCAACGGTTTCAAATCCGAAAATTGAAACGTCGCCGGTGTGTTTCCCGTAAGAAATCCGATGGGTGAGTGACATTGAAAGCATGTTGACTTCAGTGTGCCATTCGTGCTTTGTTGTAAACTGTTATTCGCGAGCATCCATATCGGGTCACTGGTAGAGTAGCGATGCATCGAACCGCTCCATTCATCATAATACTGCGGATGGCAGGTAGAACACGATTGCGCGCTTTCAAAATCCGAGAGTTTGAATTTAGCGGTGTTGTTATTATTGTTCGAAGGATTGTCTTCCTCTTTTTTGCAATTGATGGCGACGAAAACAATGACGATGAGAAATAAAAAAAACTTTTTCATTGATGATTTTCCTTCACATTATTCAACTATTGATAATCCGGTGGGAAATTTTCCAACTTCCAACGCTTTGACAAATTGCAGCGCCGATGCCGTGCGTTCGTACATACACACATTGCCAACATAATCATTGTTATAGCGAGGAATAAAATTGTGCAGGATACTCTGGTTTTCATTGGAAACGAACACATACTTTCCATCGCCGGAAATTGCAACACCGTGCGGAAAATCGAACTTGGTTTCGTTCGTAATTTCATTCATCACCATTCGCATCGGAAGATGAATTTCTGAAAGCGTGTTCCCTTTTCTGTTTGTAACGTAACAATAATCATTATTGTTCGGGATGAATTGCACGTGCCACGGCTGTTCCGCAACGGGAAAGGAATCTATAAGCGTAAGCGCAGGTGAATTTCCGACAGAAAATAACCGCACTTCGTTTTTTGCAGAACCCGAACACGTTACGACCACAAAACTATCATTCGGCGAAACGGCGATTTCCATCGGTTGATATATTGCCTGCCCGAACGGATTTGCATCGAAGGCAACAGAAATGTTTTCGATAAGTTCGTTGGTCGCAACATCTACAACAGAGATATTATCCGAAAGCATATTGGCAATGTACAGCCGCGTCCCGGAATTATTCACGCGGATTCCGTGCGGCATTGTTCCCACGGTTATCGTATCGGTGATTAGCATCGAAGAAGTATTGACTGTATAAATTTTATTTATCTGTTGCGTTGCGCTCATAAATTGCGAAACAAACAACTTCCCTCCATCAGGAGAAAGGGATAACAACGCAGGCGCTCCGGGAATATGCACTATGCCGATAAGCGTATCTGTATGTGCACTAAATTTCCACACCTGTCCCGTATTGATGAGCGAAACATACCAATACTCTCCCTTCGCAACGATAAAATGCGGCGCATCGTTACCGGGTGAGTTGCCGACATCTACATACCGTATGACAACCATACTATCAATATCAATGATAGCAACGTTATCTTCTCCTTGATTGGGAACATACAGTTTATTCATCGAGTGAGCGAACGGAATTTGTTTCGCATCGTTCTTTGCTCCGCCATCAATCCAGCGTTTGAGGAACGTAACTTCTGCGTTTGTCAATTTCTTTTCGCCGAGGGAACGATGCGAAACGCGAAGAGGCGTTCCATCAAACAATGTGGTCAGCAGACTTTTTGAAGATTTAAACGCAACGATGGCTTCACCGAATGTTGAACCCCCCATTACCTCATTCCACGATGCAAGCGAAAGTCCTGCGGCTTTTGATGCAGAATTATGACAACCCGATGTTGCGCATTTTTCATTCAGTAGGGGTTGAATATGTTTGGAATATTGTATCGTATCAATTTTTGAGTAATCAATGGGAGGGCTCGTTATCTCATCATCTTTTTTGCAGGAGAACAGTGCAAAAGTAATGAAGATGGAAAAAATGAATGTATGAGAAAGTTTCAGAAACATGTCTTTCCCGCGAAAGCGGGAATCCAAAACTCCCCGAACACAAAATGGATTCTGTCTTTTCCCGAAGGGATGCTGGTGCACGACGGAATGACAAATCGAGATGAATTGAGTTTTTACATAGTCTTTGGCGATTCTAAATAAAAAATGTTTCATAGCAATACTATTTCTTGTAGTTAGATTTCTTTTTCGTGGCGCGTGCGAGCGTTTCTTCCGCCCAACTCAATGCCGCCATCATCGAAGGAAAACCGATAGTGGGAAGCGAAAGAAGGATGGCGTGGCGAATTTCGGCGGGGGAAACATTGACGGCAAGCACTTTTCGGACGTGAGAATGTAAAGCGCCTTCGAGTTGAGCGCCGGTGGAGAGAGCAATTTTTATGAGCGCGCGTGTTTTATCGTCAAGAGAGCCGGCATCGTGCACCTCGTCTCCCAATTTTTCGTAGGCATGCGCAACGTTCGGATAGTCGCGATGAAATTGTTGAAATCGTTTTGGAAGTTGTGCCATCGTATTGCCTCTCTCGATAAATACAAATCCCAGCGGAGAGGAGTTGAGGGCACACGTTCTATCGGACTTCAGGTATGATATGGCGTCTAAACTCCTCGTCTCGCGGTATTAAATGGGAAGGAGCACACTGCACGAGACTCTTGCCGCTGGGATAAAACTTAGTTCTTAGATTTTCCGATATGGCATATATTAACAAACGGTGTGCCAGACACCTTCCACCCAAAAATAAAAATTCCGAATCAGTATTTCCTTCAATTTTATGTTTTTTTTACGTTTTCGCTTTTTCTTGAATTGATTTTCTCAACAGCAACAGCATTGAATTTCAAAATTGAGAGGAATTGACCTTCTCTTTCTCGAATTTGGGAAAAAAGGATGATGTATAAAAATGTGGTTGGACGAGATGAATTTTACTATCAGTTACGGTTTATATGACTCAAAAAAACTTGGTGATGACTCCCCACAACAGAGCAGAAAATTTTATCAGCATTTTTTGACAAATAAAAAATCCCACGCACCGTGATGATGCGTGGGATTTTTTTTATTCATTCATTCACCCGCGAAGAAAACATTTTCTTCCGCGTGTTCTTCATTTACGTTCTCGCATCAATAGTGCTGACGACACGTTTTTCATCCGACCATTGACCGACTTCTTCATCCTTCAAAAGATAACGCAACCGGTACGTACGAATTTCCGGAGTTCCGAGCGAGAGGTTTGCGCGCGTATCTTCGTACGGAGAAATTGTATCCGTGCCGAGCGTGGTAAATGTTGTTTCATTCCCGCGTTTGCACTGCACAACGACTCCATCGAACACATCTTTCACCCAATCCAAACGGATTCTGTCGGGTAACTCCACCGCTTGAAAGACCGGCATTGCATTTTCCGTTCCTCCGGGAATGCCAGGGATTTCCGGAGGAACAATTCCTAAATCTTCACCCATACTCACTGTGTAGTTAGTATGGCGCTTCATTACCACAGCGGCATCACGAATGCGTTTAATGATTGCATCCTTGACGACATCTTTTTCGGTTACGGACGATTGATACGCAGTTTTTTTCGTCTGCACATCATTCAGCCGCGTTGCTAAATTGGTTTTATCAGTTTCAAATTGGGTAACCTGTTCGGGAGTAATTCCTACTTCCGGCGCAAAGTTACCAATTTTTCCGGCAAAGTTGTTTAACCAAAAATTCAACTGAGCATCGGTTCTGGGTAAGAAATCTTTACTTGACATATAGAATTTGCTTTCAATAAATTGTTAATAAAATAGTTAATTACGTGAGAAAGAATTCTGCTGAAATACAGTTTTGAAATTGACTCCAGTAGTTTTCTTCCTACGAAAGCAAAACCTTTTTATACTGAAAAAAGTTTCCCGAAGAATGTGATGAACATTACATACGCCGATTGGAGTTCTCCAACTACCATTTCAGTGTATCCGGAAGCACGTTCGGGTTATTTCGGAGTTGTTGGAACTTTCCCGAATACCCTCCGGGAAAATACAAATGTAATGCGGGGAAATATTCCACTCGTCGGGGGAAGTTTCGGCGACAGTTACGGAACTGCACCCGCGGTCTCGGAGGTTGCAGACGAGGTATCGGACATTACAGGCGAGGTATTGGGAGTTGCGGAAGTAAAGGGGAGAGTTGCAACTGAACTCTCGGAGATTACGGACGGGGGCTCGGACATTACAGACGTGGTGTCGG
>JAGXRH010000218.1 GCA_018335975.1 Ignavibacteriales bacterium | reverse complement strand
CATTTTTCCAGCATCATTTGTTCCAACGAAGGAAAGAAGAATGTTGCGGGCGTTTTTTGGGATTTTGTTTTTCATCGCTATATCGAAACACAAAGTTCACAATTCTTTGGTTTTTTTGTTCTTGGCGTGCTTCGTGAAATATCTTTGTGCGGTTTGTGTTAAAAAAAGAATCTAAAATTTCCCCCAGACCATTAGTAAATGATTACTCCTTCCTCACTTCCCCCACATTCTTTTTCGCACCACTTCGTAGAGAAGAACTCCTGCCGCAACGGAAGCATTGAGTGAGGATATTTTTCCCCGCATCGGAATTTTGACAAGCACATCGCATCGCTCCTTCACCAATTTCCGAATTCCCTTTCCTTCATTTCCGATAACGATGGCTACCGGTGCAGTGTAATCATAATCGGTATAACCCGTTGTCGCATCATCCGATGTTCCGATAATCCATAAGCCGTGCGTTTTCAACTCTTCAATCGTAGATACAATATTTGTTACTTTCGCCACATTCATGTATTCAATTGCGCCGGCGGAAGATTTCGCTACAGCAGAACTGAGCGATGCAGAATGATGTTTCGGGATGATGATGCCGTGCACGCCGCAACATTCCGCCGTACGAATTATTGCTCCGAGATTTTGTGGGTCTTCTATTTCATCAAGGATAAGCAGAAACGGCTTCTCCCCTTTTTCTTTTGCTACATTCAACAGGTCGTCCACTTCTACAAACACTCTCGCGGAAACCAGAGCGACGACACCTTGAGTTTCTTTTCCCTCGGAAAGTTCTTTCAACCGTTGTTGCGAAACTTCGGCGCAGAGTATTCCTTGCTGCTTCGCAAGAAATTTTATCTGTTCGAGCGCATTGGATTTGATGCCGAATTGCACAAATATTTTTTCAATCGGATGATGCGCATTCAACGCTTCGAAGACGGGATTACGACCATAGAGTATTTCAGGGGAGGGGTTGTATTGATTGGTTTGCAAGGGTTTTCTCTTTCACACGTTTTTCTAAATATCTACCGACTAAAAATATTCCTATCCCAATAAAGAAATCATAATAGAGGATGGAAAGCGCGCCGCCATTCAGATAGATGACATAACCCAAAAGTAATAGCGCAATGCCGATGGCTTCGAGTACTTTAGCAAATATTCTCATAATTAATGCTCGGCTTCGAAGTATTTTATTTTTTCGAGAAGTTGTTTTTCATTCACACGATACAGAAATGTTTGTTCCCCTTCGACAAATACCACAGGAACTTTTTCGGAAAAATCTTTATAGCGCGGACTTTGTTCGGTGAGTTTGGTAATAACAAATTCAAACGGATGTTTTGCCTGCACTCTCTCTATCGTCGTTATGGCAACATCGCACAAATGGCAATCTTCTTTTGAATACAGATGAACACGTACCATTTTAGGTTAGGGGTTTGTGGTTTTAGGTTTTAGGTTTTAGGGAAAGGTAGAGAACGCTTCCTGCCACAATTAATCCGACAGAAATCAATTGCGCTTCGGAGAGACCAAACAATATTCTGCTATTCAATCGAATAAATTCAATGAGCAATCTCTCTACACCAGCCAACACAAGATACAAACTGAACATTACTCCACTGGTAACAATTTTCTTCCGCATTTTCCACATGAAGAAAAAAAGCAGAGCGCAAAGTATAAATTCATACACAGGCGTTGGATGGCAGAGCGTTGTATCGGGAACAATGCCATTGGGAAACTGACTTGTTACTTCGGGAAAATCACGAAAAGCAAACGATGGAGGATATGTTCCGTTCGAATAATTTGTTCCCCACGGAAGTGTCGTTGGAAATCCATAATCGCCATCACCGGCAAAATGGCAACCGAGCCGTGCAATTCCATAAGCGAGAATCAGTCCGGGTGAAATAGAATCAGCGATGGAAAGGAAATTCAATCCTTTCTTTTTGCAATACACAAACACGGAAATTGTTGCGAGGAAAAATCCTCCATAATAGGTAAGCCCCGACGGAGAAAAAGCCATTTCCAACGGAGCGAGTTTTGTGTATTCCCAATTTTCTATAAGGTATAACAGTTTTGAACCGGCAACACCGGAGAAGAGCGTAAGAAGCGTGAATGTGCTTGCCAACTTCTCATCCATATTTTTTCGGTGCAACTCGCGGGACAGGAGATAACTTGCAGTGAGAAAACCGATAGCGACCATCAGCCCATAACTATAAATGGTAATCGGACCGATTTCTAAAAGTTTAGGACACATAGGAAAAAATTATTCGAGGAAAAGTTCGATGAAGGAGTTCTCGGGCGCTTTCACGATTTTGATATTCTTCGGAGTAAATTTTAATTTGAAATGCGCTTTGTCCTTATTCAGGTTAATCACGGTAAAATCGTACTCGCCTTTCAGCATAAAAACTTCTTTTAAAAAAAATGCGGGACCCGTTTCCGGAATGGAGAGACTACTCATCGTTAGTCCATCAATTACGAATACAAATGCAGCGGGAGCGCTCTTTTCTTTTACTAAGATATTATACCGAAAACTACGAAACACTCTTGTCGTTTCAAGTGTGAACAGAATTTTCTCTTTTTGGGTGCGTTCGTCAATAAACTTACTGACAAGGAAACGGTATTCGGGAATTTTGGCAACGGCGCTTTTCTTTTTCGTCATTTACTATCCGTTACTTTCCGTCAAGATAGAGCGCTTCGGCTTCACGAAAATCTTCCAGAATTTCTTTGGTAGTGGTTGCACGTAATAATTTCTCCCGAAATTCCTCCTGATTCATCAAGCGGGAAATTCTGCTGAGCAGTTTTATATGCGGACCAACCATATCTTCGCGTCCCACAAGAAGAAATGCCAATTGAACAGGTTGCGCATCAAGCGACTGATATTCAACAGGTTCTGAAGTGATGGCAAACGCAGCAGTTATATTGGAAACTCCGTCGGTCTTACCGTGAGGAATGGCAAAGGCATTCCCAACTCCGGTGGACATAATTTTTTCGCGGTCCCAAATGGCGTTTCGAACTTTTTCGATGTTTAACACGTTGGGAGAGGAAGCAACCAGGTCAATCAATCCGTCAATAATTTGTTCTTTTGATGTTGCAGGAAAATTTGTTCGAACAACCGTTTCGTTGAGTATGTCTGTTATTTTCATAATAAAATTATTCCACTTCTTTCCACAGAAGTAATTTTGTAAAATATTCTTCCGCAAGATTTCTAGCATCGCTTTGCGAATTCGCTTCGGCAAACAGGTGAAATGCTGACGTTTCTTTATCGGGAAGGATAAGAAGATATTTTGCTGTTACGGTGGTGTCGGGAAAAATTAGACGAACACCGTCAATCAATTCGCGTTCCAGATGCTCGGTATTTTTCATCACCATCCGCATCAATTTCCCCTTACAATCCCACGAGCAGGAAACTGACCGATATTCCCTGTGAAGATGAATCGTTTCTTTATCGAGTTCACCAAGCCGTTGTTGTGTTTTAGCAAGCA
>JAGXRH010000217.1 GCA_018335975.1 Ignavibacteriales bacterium | reverse complement strand
CGTCAACGATTGCACAAAACAATGGATATGGTATATCTATGAATCAGAGTAGTTTAATTTTGGATAGTTCGTTTATTTATCAAAATACGCAGTATGGAATATCTGGTTATTATGGTATAACTGTTCGTCGTAATGTGTTTTGGGGAAATGGAAATGCGGCTATTATCAATGTTGCGGCAAACTCAACTATAGAACACAACACGATTGTAAGTAATGCAGGAGGAATTAAATCTATCGATGCAAATAGCAATGTTGTTATCCGTAATAACATCATTGCGAACAATACGGGGATAGGATTACAGACAACGGCAAACCCTCCGCCAACAGTTAAATTCAATAACGTCTATAATAATACCACCAACTACTCCGGGTTCTCAACATCTTATGGTAATCTTACAAGCACCAACAGGCGCGGCGACCTATCGGATGTTTACTCTAACGTTAATCTTACTCCCGGCTTTGTTGATGCAACAAATAAAAATTACCATTTGCTTTCTGCTTCAAGAATGATAGATGCAGGAGATACACTTACAACAAAAGACGCGGATAGCACTATTGCAGATATTGGCGCATTTAATTACATCCAGGGAACCGGAAGTCATACTATCACTGCAACCGCAGGAACAAATGGAAGTATTTCTCCTTCGGGAACAGTGAACGTAAGCAATGGCTCATCGCAGCGGTTTACATTTTTACCCGCATCAGGTTATTACGTTGATAGTGTTTTTGTTGATAATCAATTTGTGGATTCAACCGTAGGATACACGTTTACTAATGTAACAAGCAATCATACTATTTCGGTAAGATTTGCTCTTCCAACGGTATCAATCAAAGCCCAAACAGGAAGTTCCAGTTATCCCAAAGGCACGGCATTTTGGGTTGAGGTCAAAGTAGGAGACCCCAATATTATTAGTGATTTATATGGTGTTTCATTTAAGTTGAAAAGCAATACTGCGCAATGTACCTATGTTGCCAATAGTGCCGCCGCAGGAGACTTTCTTGGCGCAAATCCTCTTACCTTTTTTACACCGGTTGATACACAGACGATAGATATGGCGGTTACAAAAACTGCAGCGCCGGGTGTGAGCGGAAGCGGTATTGTTGCTAAAGCACAGTTTACAACATTGAGCACTCTTGCACAATCTATTAATGTTGTGTTTTCTTTAATGGATGTTTCTGCGACAAATTCATCCGGAGGTAATATCCCATTATCTGCGGCAACGGCGAATGTTACCATAACCATTGGAGTGAGTGTATGGCCCGGAGACTGTAATAATAATGGAACAGTGAATTCGGCAGATGTATTACCTATTGGTTTGTATTACGGGCAAACGGGACCGAGCTCCGGTTCTGGAACAAGTTGGCAAGCGTATAACAGAACACCGTGGACTGCACCAACGAACAGAATCTACGCTGATGCAAATGGTAATGGCACAATAAACTCTGCTGACGTGCTTGCAATTGGCCTTAATTATGGGAAGACACACACGGCAAAAGCGCAAAATAATATAATAGCATCGCACAAAGTTAAAAATGATATAGAACAATCGAAGAGTAAACTGAATGCTTCATTAAAACCTATTTCTAACACTTCAAGTTATCCTACGAACACTCCTTTTTGGATTGAAGTTAAAGTAGGCGACCCGAATCCGATTGCAAATTTGTATGGAATTTCTTTTAAATTGCATAGTAGTTTGCCTCAATGTAAATATATTACAAATAGCGCGGCAGCAGGAGACTTCCTTGGAACCAATCCGCTTGCCTTTTTCCAATTAGTTGATTCACAAACGGTTGATATGGCAGTTTCAAAAACCTCGGCACCAAGTGTAAGTGGCAGCGGTATTGTTGCCAAAGCACAATTTACTTCTTCGGTAAATGGAAACGTAACTTTTTCCTTATTAGATATAGCCGCAAATGATGATTTAGGAAATAACATACCAATAGATCCACAAACGTTAACTATTACTATCGGCACATTATCTTCCGATACTATCCATATTACTGTCGGTAATGTTTCTTCGCATACTAATGAATATATATCAGTCCCTGTTACTGTAGCATTCCCAACAAATTCCTCATTTGCTTCAACGGAAATGGAATTCTCAGGGTTTCAAAATATGTTAGAATTTGTGGGAATTGATACCACAGGAACAATGCTCGGAAATGCAGGTTGGATGTATCAATACAATAATACTGATACTATGCTCTTTACAAGTTCTGCTGGCTCGTCTAACATTAGCGGAAGTGGTACATTGTTTAAATTAAGATTTTACGTTCCATCAAATGCTACTTCAGGGTTTATTCCAATCAATATCAATACTGCTGTATTTAATACAGGAAGTAATCCGGTAGTTATAACAAATGGTGGAGTAAATGTGGTAGGTCCTATAATACATTACGGTGATGTAGATACAAACGATACAGTTCAGGCTTTCGATGCGGCGTTAGTATTAAAGTATTTAGTAGGCTTAATTACTTTAAATGAACAACAACGACTCAATGCAAATGTAACGTGCGATACAAGCATTTCAGGATTAGACGCATCAACAATTCTCAAACGTGTTGTTGGTTTAATTGATACTCTTCCTTATTGCAGCACCTTCGTTGCGGGTGGTGACATCAATATGAATAATGGAATAGCAAGAAGAGGAGATAGTTTATTTGTACCTATAAACCTAAGTAATGGCAACAACATTTTGTCATTTCAAGGAAATGTAGAGTATGTTCCTCAACATTTGCAATTTCTTTCTATTCGATGGTCACCTCTCTTAAATAGTTTCTACAAAGATTTAAGAGTAACGTCTGATTCCACGAAAGTTATGTTTGCAGGTGCAGGTTCAATTCCCGATGGACAAGAGGGTGTTTTTGCTACACTTGTCTTCAAAGTAAAAAATACAAACGATAATTCTACTACTATTTCCGTTAAGAACTTGCGATGGAATGAAAATGAAATAATTCCTCATGCAGCATCGGCAACCATTACTATTACGGAAGTGAAGGACATTAGTTCTGCATTGCCAGTTGATTATAATTTAGAGGACTGTTATCCCAACCCCTTTAATCCAATAACAAATTTCAAATTCCAAATAAAAGAAAATGGATTTGTTACGTTAAGCATTTTCGATATGCTTGGGAAGGAAGTTGCAATCGTTGTTAATGAAGAATTACCCGCGGGTGTTTATTCTTCAACGTGGAATGCAGCAAATACTCCAAGCGGAACGTACCTTTACCGTTTACAAGTGAGTAATAGCGGAAATCAATTTTTCACAGAAACAAAGAAACTTTTGCTAATGAAGTAAAAGATTCCGCATCTCCGAAGGAGTCCTTTGGACAAGTGCGGAAGGACAAATATTTCTTGGAAAAGCATTAAGGTCAAGTGGAAAACCCGCTTGACCTTTTGTATTTTTGCATCGTGGAGTTAATGGAGTGCACCGAGTATTTGCAAATGTAAAATGTGCTTCTTCTTTTTTCCTCCCTCTCGTTTTCCTATTTTTACCGCACAAAATTATTGAAAGCACTGATAATGGAAGCAACACATAATTTACTCGAGTCCGCAAAAACAAATACACTTTTCGCCGGCGTTGATACTGATTCGTTATTCGATATTATCTACGAGGATATCTATGAACGAAACATCAAAAGCGGAGAAATGGTATTTGAAGAATCCACCCGCGAGGGAGTGTTATTTCTTATTGTGAAAGGGAGAGTGCAAATTCAAAAACATACTGCGTTTCAGGAGGAATTAACGTTAGCCGTTCTTCATCAAGGAGATTTCTTTGGCGAGTTGGAAGTGCTGGATGGAAAACCTCGTTCTGCCCGCGCTATCGCTCTTGATGATTCTGTTTTATTAGTTATTCCGAAAGCGGTTTTAGAAATAATGATTGCGAACAGCCACGCAATCACTTTAAATTTATTGAAAACGTTGAGTACGCGATTACGCTCGATTGATTTAACGTTTGTTCGCGAGCATGAACGCAATACAGAGCAGATGAACAAACAGTTGGGGCAATTGCAACATCTCATTGAAGCGGCAAAAATTCTTAACTCATCACTCGACCTCGACCAACTACTCACACTCAATCTTGAAACTGCATTACGACTCATCAATTGCGACAGGGGAACATTGTATCTCATTGACGAAGCAAAAAAAGAATTATGGTCGAAAGTGTTAAAAGCATCGGAGATTATCGAAATTCGTCTTCCAATGGGAATTGGCATTGCCGGTCACGTTGCGGAGACGGGAGAAATTTATAATAATCCCGACGTGTATAATGACCCGAAGTTTGATGTTCTCATTGATAAAAAAACCGGTTATCGAACGAAGAGTATGCTGTGCGTTCCTGTAAAAGACAGAACGGGAAAAATTATCGGTGTGTTTCAATTACTCAATAAGGTGGGGGGAGTTTTTTCGGTTCAAGACGAACAATTTGTGCAGGCGCTTTCCACACACATTGCTATTGCGATTACCAATGCGCAAGTTGCTCAACAAATGGTGCAATCGGAACGGCTCGCCGCTGTCGGAAAAATGGCGGCAACGATTGTCCACGACATAAAAAATCCGTTGACGACGATGCGGCTCAATGCAGAAGTATTGAAGCGAAAATTAGGAGATGAAAATCTTTCCAAACAAGCAGAAGTAATAATATCACAGGTTGACCGCTTCGTCAGTATGGCGCAGGAAATTTTAGATTTCACACGTGGTGTTTCGCATTTGAATATTCAGGAGACGGATTTCGCGGACATTATCACCGGTTTGATTGAGTTTGTGCGCCGCGATTTTGAAAAGAAAAATATAACTATCGTTGATAAAATTGATTTTCGGGGAACCCTGAAAGCGGATTCGGAAAAATTATTGCGCGTGTTTTACAACATTGCTGGAAATGCCGCAGACGCGATGACGAAAGGTGGAACGTTATCGGTTAATGCTTTTCGGAAAGAATCATCGCTTGTTGTCGAGTTTGCCGATACGGGAATTGGAATGCCAGCAGAAGTGAAGGATAAAATCTTCGAGCCGTTTATGACCTACGGAAAAAAAGTCGGCACGGGACTCGGAATGGCTATAACGAAAAAAATAGTCGAAGACCATAAAGGCAGAATTGAAGTTGATTCTACGCTTGGCAAAGGAACAACAATTAGAATTTTACTTCCGCTATGAATAGTTATCGGTTAATGGTTCTTTGTTCATCGGCACTGATTGAAATTTACAATTAACTGATAACAAATAACGATTACCGTAACAATGCGTATTCTCATTCTTCGACTCAGTTCACTCGGCGATGTGATTCTCACGACGCCGGTGTATCGTTTGCTCCGAAAGAAATTTCCTTCCGCGCAAATTGATGTGCTTGTAAAAAAAGAATTTGCAGAGGTTCTTCGTTTCAATCCTCACATCAATAACGTAATAGAATTCGGTTCGCCGCGTGTTCTTCCATTACGTATTATTCGCAATGCTCTCAAACTTCGCGCGTACGATGTTGTAATTGATTTGCACAATAGTTTACGAACACGTTTACTGCGATTTCAACTTGCAAAACAAACATTGGTAATTGATAAAGATTTGTGGAAACGATGGTTGCTCGTAAATCTCAAAGCAAATCTCTTTGAGAAGAAACTTTCGATTCCCGAAAAATATATACGAACTCTTGCCCCCCTTGGAATTGAAAATGATGATAAAGGATTGGAAATATTTTTTCCGGATGAAATAAATGAACGAGTAAAGAACGTGATAATGAGCGGAGTCGAAGGGTTGTTTGAATCAAAAAAAATCATTGCTATTTGCCCCACCGCGCGGCACAAAACAAAAATATGGTTGAAAGAAAATTTTATTCAACTCGCAAATGAACTGATTGAAAAACACGATGCAACAATACTTTTATTCGCCGCACCGAATGAAAGCGAATACTGCGAGTCAATAAAAACCGAAATCCGTAATTCGCAATCGGTAATCAATCTTGCCGGAAAAATTTCTTTGCTCGAATCTGCGGCGTTGATGGACTTGTGCGAAGTTGTTGTTACGAATGATTCTGCAAATCTTCATATCGCTGCTGCTCGAAAGAAAAATGTTATAGCAATTTTCGGTTCAACAGTGGAAGAGTTTGGTTTTTTTCCGTACCGAACAAATGCGAAAATTTTGCAAGTGGAAAATCTCGATTGTCGTCCCTGCTCGCATATCGGTTTGGAGGAATGTCCGAAAGGACATTTTCGGTGTATGAAAGATATTTCTATGGAAATGGTTGTGAATGCAGTGAAAGAATTTTTAAGAAAATAAATTTTGCTTTGCGAATCTTTACGCACTTGGCGGTTATATTTTTTACCGCAAAGGGCGCGAAGGAACGCAAAGAAAAAGTTAGTGAGTTGAAATGAACCATTTCTATAAATTTTTGTACAACATTTTTTTTATTCCATTTTTATGGTTCGGGTTTTATGTGGCTGCGCTGTTCAACCCAAAAATACGGCGTGGAATTGAGGGAAGAAAAAATCTTTTTGTTCACCTCGAGCGCTCGCTTGCGTATTCTCAAAACAAAGGAAAGCGAATCTGGATTCACTCATCGTCGCTCGGAGAATTTGAACAAGCGAAACCAATTATTGCTCAACTAAAGAAAAATGCTCCTTCGCTTTGTGTAATTGCAAGTTTTTTTTCTCCGTCGGGATTTGAGAACGCAAAACTCGATGGACTTGTTGATGTGAAAACATATTTGCCTTTTGATTCAACCGCAAATGCAAAACGTTTTCTCGAAATTGTTCGCCCCGATGTTGCATTATTTATGAGTTACGATTTATGGTCGAATCATATCTGGCAATTGCGTGAAAATAATATTCCGATTGTTGTTGCGAATGTTCGTTTACGAATGTCATTTTTTTTGAAACGAATGTATTATCGAATGATGTTCAGCAACGTGCAGTATTTGTTTACTGTTTCTGATAGCGAACAAGAAAACATTCGTTCACTCGGAATTACTAACGCTGTAATCGAAACAATCGGCGAATCGCGCTTTGACCAAGTAGTGCAACGCGCAAACGAAGCAAAAGAAAAACAACTTCTTGCCAAGAACGTGATTGAAGGAAAACAAGTTTTTGTCATTGGCAGCAGTTGGGAAGAAGATGAGCGTGTGTTTATTCCGGCTTTATTTCAACTTTCTACGGAACATAAAAACTTATTGACAATTTTTGTTCCGCACGAACCAACGGAGAAAACGCTTATTAGAATTGAATCGCAGTTGAGTGAAAAAAATTCTTCAATTCGTTTTTCGCAAATGAAGAATTACAACAACGAACAAATCATTCTCGTCGATTCGATTGGCGTTTTACTTTCGTTATATCAATATGCTGATATTGCGTTTGTCGGAGGAAGTTTTAAGGAAAAAGTTCATAATGTTCTTGAGCCGGCAGTGTTTGGAATTCCGGTTCTTGTCGGACCAAAATTTCAAAACTCAAATGAAGCAATCGCATTACAACAACTTGGAGGAATAATTTCGGTAAATGATGAGCAAGAATTATTTTTGACTCTGAAAAAAATATTTACTAACGAGATACTCAAAAACGACATTGGAAGAATTTGCAAAGCATTTGTCGAACAACATCGCGGCGCAACAGAGAAAATTGTGAAGCACGTTGAAGAAATTTTGAAACTACGTATTGTAGATTGAGGACTTTCTTTGTAGATTTTGCCCGAAATTGATGCAGTTGAACATCCAATGGAAAACCGTGGAACAAAAATAAAAAATATCGGGACTAACAATTTTTATTGTAACATTTTACGAATATCATCATGCAAACATTAGAAGAAAAAATTCACCAACTCGCTCCCGAATCTCAACAAGAAGTGGAACGCTTTATCGAGTTTATTGTACAAAAAGAAACATTGAAGAAACCGGGAAAAAAATTACGACAAGATTGGGCTGGCGCATTGAAAGAATATCGTAACCAATACACCTCGCTGGAACTTCAAAAAAAATCACTTGAGTGGCGCGGAGAATAACGATGTATCTTGTAGATACGAACATTTGGCTTGAACGATTGCTGGAGCAAGAACGTGCAGAAGAAGTGAAATATTTTCTCGATGCGTTCACTTCCGATAATTTTTTCATCACGGATTTTGGGTTTCATTCTATTGGCGTAACGCTGTGTAAGTTGAAAAAGAAAGAAACGTTTTTGCAATTTGTTCGCGATTCTTTTACTGATGGCTCAGTCCAACTTTTATATCTTCAACCGAGTGAATCTCCGCTCGTAACACAAACAATAGAAATGTATAATCTCGATTTTGATGATGCGTATCAATACACTGCCGCAGAAAAATACGATTTGGAAATTGTAAGTTTTGACACGGACTTTGACAAAACCGAACGCGGAAGAAAAACTCCGCAACAAATTTTAGATTCTTTGAAACAGTAATAACGAACTAACGAACTAACTAACAAACGAATTGACCAACTAACGATTTTTATGTAACAAACTAAAACATTTATACGCCTTTGGTCTATGACTCATTGAGCGTAAAATTTTATAACGTAGTTTTTCGCACCGATAGAGAACTATTATATTGAATCGAAAAATTGAGGATTTTACTTACATATAAAATATGAGTACACAAACATTAACAACAAAACACGATAGAATCGGAAAAGAGTTGAAAAAAGATTCTCGACCGAAAAAGATTATTCCAAACATCTACCCTCATATTGTTTGTAACCCAAAAGTATTGGGAGGCAAACCCATTATTTTGGGAACGAGAATTTCCGTAGCAACAATTGCCGGATATTATCAATTAGGAATGAGCGTTGACGAAATTCTTATTGCATTACAACATCTTTCACCGGCGCAGATACATTCGGCATTAGCATATTATTTTGAACACCTTGATGAAATTGATTTGCAGATAGCGGATGAAAAAAATGTTGAATTGTGGAAAAAGCAAGTTCATCCTCATCCAAATGCAATGGTAATGTAAAATGAAGATTACTCTTTTCCTCGATGAAGACGTTCACTTTCTATTAGCAAACACTTTGAGGAAAAGAGGATTTGATGCGCTTCACGCACAGGAAGCAATGAGAAAAGGAAAATCCGATGAAGAACAATTTATTTTTTCTCAACAAGAACAGCGGACGATTTTTTCATACAACGTGAAAGACTATATTGAAATACACAACGAACTTGCGAGAAAGAACAAACACCATCGAGGAATTATTCTTTCCAAGCAACGAGCGTTTTCTGAAACATTTAATCGGCTTCTTCATTTTTTACAAACACACTCATCCGAAGAAGTGAAAAACCAAGTGTATTTTTTGTGAACTAGCTAACGAATTAACGAACTAACCAACAAACCAACGAACTAACGAACCAACGAACTAACTAACAAACAAACAAACAAACGATTTTTTATGTAACAAACTAAAACAAAAAATTTTATAACGTAGTTTTTCGCTGCGTTCAAATCTGAAAACTGTCAATTTTCAAAGCGTACTAGAACAAGTGATGATTACGTCCAGCAATGGACGTAGCCACTTTAAGTCTTTGTACGCGGGTATGACAGTACCTCAGATTTGGACGTAATTTCGGTTGCGTCCTTTTTTGTTTTAAACTATCTATTAACCAAATAAAGAAATTTACAATATGAATCATTATCAAAAATTTGTATCAATTATCGGAATAGTTCTTATTCTAATTGGAATGGCTCACGTACCAGTTTGGTATAATCTTTTACTTCTTGTAGCCATTCCACTCTGTTGTATTTATCTCGCGTATCACTATTGGAGATTAAAGCAAAATAAATTTCGTAAAATTTGGACAGCGACATTTATCTTTATTATTCTCATTTATCCGATTGCACTACTGTCCCGTTAAGGAAACATTCTATTAAAAAGATTCGATTATATATGAAAATCCGAAGTTTTTTGAAATGGGGATTTCAAATCGATTTTAAAATTGTAGCCTAAAAATTACTGACACTAAATAGTTTACAAGATTAGTACCGTTATAAACAAGTCAGTATTGAGTTGCCATCATCAAAAAAAAATTAAAACTCCATGAAAGTTTCTACACTATTCTGTAAGTTTTGAGCATGAACCTTTTCAATAAAACCTATATAAATC
>JAGXRH010000216.1 GCA_018335975.1 Ignavibacteriales bacterium | reverse complement strand
ATCACCCAATCGCAGGTAGGCTTCCTGCACAATCGAAGAGTTTGGCTGCTCGAGGATAAGTTTTTCAAACGCCTTTTCGGCTTCGTAATAATCTCTCTGAGCAAAGGCGCACCAACCGTAACCGGAAATCGCTTCTGCATAATATGCGCTTGTTTTATGCTGCTCTGTTATTTGCGAATAGTACACTTTCGCTTTGTCAAAATTTCCTGCACGGTAGCATGCTTCTCCCGTCCAGAAAAAATATACATCGCGTTGATTTGTAGATTTTCCTGCAACTGTTTCAAAACATTGTGCCGCCCCACTGAATTTTCCCAGTTTGTACATTGCCCATCCTTCATTCCAGAGAATTTCAGAGCGAAGAGTATCGGGAATTCCCTTCACGGAACGGGCAACGGTAAACATTTTTCGGGCATCGTTGTATCGCTCCTGCGTATAATACACTGCACCAAGTAAACGAGAACACTGTGCGTAAAGAACTGAATCATTCTTAAAAACTGAATTCAGAGAATCAAGAGAAAATATTTTTTGCAGGAATAATTCCGCTTCCGCATAACGTCGTTCTGAAAATGATAACAGGGATTGTTCAAACAAACCATAGGATTGGAAAGGAGAATTCTGTTCTTTGGAAACTTGTTCAAACAAAGAACGTGATTCTTCATTTTTGCCATTGAACTTCAGCGTTGAGGCAAGATGATAGAGCGCGGCGGAAGAATGTTCATCCTTCTTCCCTACCGCATCGCGAAAAATTTCCTCTGCTTCAAATATCCGCTTTTCCTGAAAGTATAATCTTCCAAGCATCAAACGAACTTCTCCTGTTTTTTTATGTTCGGGGAAACGCTGTAAAAATTGCTCGCTGAGAAAAATTGTTTTGTGGTAATTTTTTAGTGCAAGCGCCGATTGAATTCCTGCATACGAAAGATGCGCCTGTTCATCAATTGAGAGCGAATCTATATCTGTAGCATCAATCACCTCCAAAACTTTTGTGAATTTTCCTTGCGCAAATAAAATTTCTACATTCTTTATACGCGCGATTTTTGCCGAGGGACTGCCGGGAAACAAAACAAGTAACGTATCATAGAGAATTGATGCTTCTCCTATTTTACCGTTTGCATACAGAAGCCCTGCGCTCAGCACAAATGCTTTTTCTGCGACAAGCGAGGAAGCGGAGAACTCCGTAGATAAAAGCGAATATTTTAAAGCATTGGTAGAATCTCCAAAAGCCAAGTACGATTCTCCAACATTGAATGAGGTGATGGCTGATGTTTCATCGGAAGAGGATTTGTCGAGAGCGTTTTTGTACCAAGTAATCGCTTGCTCAAAATTTCTTGATTGAAAATCGAGTTCACCTAAACGCTGGGAAACAGGGAGAAGATAACGCGAGTATGGGTATTCGCGGAGGAAGAGGTAAAATTGTTCCCGTGCTTCTTTATCGCGGTTTAATTTGACCAAACATTCAGCATTCAAATATATCGCTTCTTCTCGGGTAGCGGTGCTGAACCCTTGATGAATTTCCTTTTCGAGAAGATGATGCGCTTCGTAATAATTTCCTTTATGATAAAGTTCTTTTGCTGATTCAAACCGAGCGTTTTTTTCTTCAGCGTTTAGACTAAACACAAAAGAAATAAAACCGACGGTGAAAAATAACCCCGTGAGTATTTTTGGAAACGGACTAAAATGAAAAAGAGAGAATCGCATACACGTAGAATTGCGGCAAAAGTTACGGGTTGCAACGGAAGAATACTAAAGAAAAGTTCCGAAGAGGAGATTAAAAAAATGAAATGAAGAAGTCCGGTGTTATTCTGACAGCGAGAATTATTTATGGTTGGTCTATAAACCTCGAAGAACGCAAAGAATGTTCACAAAGTGCACAAAGAGTGATGAAACTTTGTTGGGTCACGAAATACATTGTGACCTTTGTGTCTTCTTCGTGCCCTTTGTGGTTGAAATCGGTATTCGAAATGTAGCGATTTATTTCAACGGAATGGAAAAAGAAAACGCCGCCCCCTTTCCATAGGAAGATTCCACCCAAATTTTTCCGTTGTGCATTTCGATGATTCGTTTACTCAATGCCAAACCGCCGCGAATATCGTGCCGCACAGGAATCTTCCCGACGTATTCTATTTTTTCGAACAACGATTCTTTTTCTTCAACAGAAATGCCCGCGCCGTTATCAACAACTGTTACCTGAATTCCTCCCTTTAAATCGAGCATCGCAGAAACCTTAATTTCCCGTTCATTCTTTTTAGAATGGACAAATGCATTATGCAGAAAATTCGTTACGACAAGATTGAGTAATTCTTTATCGGCGAGGAGAAGCGGCAATGCGGGGGGAATTTGTTCTTCTAATTTTTCGCGCGGCTTTAACAGTTTGCGGAAATTATGTATTTGTTCACGCAGCATATCGCGGAAGGAAAATTCTTCACGATGGAATTTATGCGCCGCGAGAAATGGACTTGGTGAAAACAACATAGTGGAAACCGTATTTCCCAATGCTTCTACTTCCTGTTCAACGGTATCCAGATTTTTTTCCATCCCCTCGCTTTCGCCGCTTACGGCAAATGCATCGTCAACAGCGGAGGAAATCACCGAAAGGCGCGAATACACCTGATGGACAAGCGAGTGTTTCAATCTACTCAGTGATTCCGTTACTTGCCGCAATTCTTCATCCCGCTGTTGGAGAATTTCATACAACTCCGTTTGATGTAAAAGCGATTGCACACGCGCACGCAATTCAACTTTATTGAATGGTTTGGAAAGAAAATCCTCTGCGCCGGCATCGAGCGCTTTCATTTTTATCGCTAAGTCCTGGAGCGCTGTAACCATAACAATAGGAATACATGCAGTAAGCGGGTTTTTTTTCAACCGTTCACACACTTCCAATCCATCCATCCGCGGCATTGAAACATCGAGTAAAATGAGGTCGGGTTTGTGAATATCCACCATCGCAAGGGCTTCCATTCCATCACTCGCAGTAACAATATCGTAACGATATTCGCGTAAAATATCGCCAAGGAGTTCTACATTGATTTCCGTATCATCAACAATAAGTATTTTTCGTTTTTTCTTCATAGCAATCGGGAAAGTGTAATCATTGGTTTATCCCAGATTATGCATTAGCAATCAATGAATAATTCGCTATTCTTTTTTGCCACAGATTCACAGATTATTTGACGATGGTGTTGTAAAAATCTGTGAATCTGTGGC
>JAGXRH010000215.1 GCA_018335975.1 Ignavibacteriales bacterium | reverse complement strand
AAGGAGAATTGTTCCCGGAAAAAAATATTCGAGATACCCCTCGGTTGCTTTTGCGCCGGGAATTTTAAACGATGTGCCGAATCCGGAACCGATGAGTAACCAGAATAATAATGGTGAGCCGATGACGCCGATAATTCTGCTTTTCTGCCGGTAGAAACGGACAAGTTCGCGTTGCCAGAGTGTATAAATGGGAAGAACGAAATTTTTCAAATGGGAATGAACAGTTAGGAAGTGAAAAATAAAAAGTTAGAAGTAAGAAGTTAGAAGTTAGAATACTAATAGAGAGTTTATAATAAAGCCAAATCGTAATTCGTAAATCTGAAATCTAAAATCCGAAATCTCAAATCATTTTTTCATTATTAAACCTTCGTCCGGTTTTGTGAATAAACACATCTTCTAACGATGGCTTAGAAAGTGTAATGGAAGTAATCTCGTCCGAGAAAGCGGCTACGAGAGTGGGAATAAACTCGTGCCCGTTTTCACATTCTATTCTCACCAAAGAGTCTATGGTTGTTGCGGACATTCCGAAACGCTCGGTAATTTTCGCAGCAAGATGCCCGTTGTTTTGTGTACCAATTTTTATTACGTCGCCGCCGATTTCCTGTTTAAGGTTAGAAGGGGAATCGCAAGCAACAAGCGTTCCTTCATCAAGGATGGCGATACGAGTGCATTTTTCCGCTTCTTCCAATAAGTGGGTGGTCAGTAAAATCGTGATGTGTTCATCGGTGCGAAGTTCGTTCAGCAGTTTCCACAGAAGAATACGAGCGCCCGGGTCAAGTCCGGTGCTGGGTTCGTCAAGCAAAAGAAGTTTCGGTTTGTGCAGCAGTGATTTTGCTATTTCCACTCTGCGTTGCAATCCTCCGGAGAGAGTTTCCACGAAATCATTTTTTCGTTCCGCAATTTCAAATCGTTCGAGGAGTTCTGTGATTCTTTTTTCGAGTATCGTTCCTGCAAATCCATATAAATGTCCGTGATGACGAAGGTTTTCAGTAACAGTGAGTTTTTTATCGAGACTTGGCGATTGAAATACGACGCCGAGTAATTTACGAATAGCGTCAGCGTTCGCGCGTCTCGGATTTCCAAATACGCTTATCTCCCCCTTGACGAGCGGGAGGTGTGTGGAGAGAATATTGAAGGTGGTGCTTTTGCCGCCGCCGTTGGGACCGAGCAATCCGAAGATTTCATTCTCGAAAACGGTAAAGGAAATTCCGCGTAAAGCGATACGTTCGCTGTACGAATGTTCCAGTCGTTCAACTTTTACTGCGGGGGTGTTCATAAATTGGGCGTGAATATACCAAGAACACGCGGGTGAAAAAAGGTTTGAAGCCGTCGAATTGTATCCGACTGCAAAAAGAGAGAAAAAACTATCTTACCACCACAAACTTTTTCGTCTCCGTAAATTTACCCGCAGTGAGGCGATAGTAATAAATGCCGCTCGGAACGTTGCCCGCATCGAAATTCACTTCGTGTTTCCCTGCATCCATTAATCTGCTGTGAATCAACGTTGCTACCTCTTTTCCAAGAATATCATACACTTTGAGCGTAACATTGCTAACCGCCAACAGCGAAAAGCCAATAGCAGTTTTGGGATTAAACGGATTGGGATAATTTTGGGAAAGAGAAAATTGCAACGGATTATCCTCAAAAGCAGGTACACTCACAACATTATCGGATGGAATATAACCGTATTGAAATGTGTTGTGGCGGTCGTGCTCTGTTTGAGCCCAAGGAGATGTATGGAGTGAAAAAATAGAATGTGGTAAACTGTAAATATTCAGAATCGATTGTCTCAAAGGATGGCCAGCGTTTGTGACTAAAATGAGTTCACTGTAACCGTTATGATCTAAATCCCTTATTATTGGCTGAATCAAACCAGTATTTCCATATACTTTTAAGGGCGACCACCACAACGAATCCCCAGAATAAGTGAAAAAAAATAATTTTCCAGTATCGCTGACACTCTGGATGTGCCCCAAGATGATTTCAGGAACAGCATCATTATCAATATCTGAAAGTATTGGTATAGGATATGTTGCGGTGTTGAGTATTGGCCACCCCGGTTGTAGCTGACCAACATAGTTGAACAGAAATGCAACTCCCATATAATCTACTACGGCTAATTCCATAAATGAATCGGACAAAAAATTTCCGACGGAAACGCCTCGAATTGATCTCCAATCGCTATACAAAGGAATATTCCAACGGCGCAATAAGACTCCATTTGAAGCGTATATTGATATTCTACCATCAAATTCTATTCCACTTGAATCTTCACGACGCCGACTTTGAGGGGCAATAATCTCAAATTTGCCATCGTTATCTACATCTGCAACAGTAGTATAACTGTTTGAATAATAGTTTGAATCAAGTAATGCTGGCCAACCAGGGGCAGTGTCTCCGTTTGCATTAAAAACGTAAAGTTTGCTATGGGAAATCCCTGGTGGAGTATTCGCAGTAGTGCCACCAACAATAATTTGCGGCAAGCCATTTTTTTCTATGTCACAGATAGATGGATTTCCGGCACTTTTGAACGGTAAAGTAATAGGCCATCCTGAGAGTAAGGAGCCATCCCATTTATGGATCATTATAGCGTTATAGGTAGTGGTAATTATTTCTAATTTTGAATCATTGTCAATATCATAAAGAAGTATTGTGTTGGTATAATCAGGAAAGGTATTTTGAGTTAATGTTTGCGGGAAACCGTTAACCAGGCTTCCATCGCCATGCCAAGCATATAATTTATAGTGTGAGCGTGCAACAATTTCTAAAGTACCATTATGATCTAAATCCCCTATCCCGATTGCCAATGCTTCATCGTCCAGTGTCACAGGCCACCCTTCAAGGTCAGAACCATCCATTTGTATGATAAAGAGTTTATATGGTGGCGTGAACCCTTTAATGACGATTTCTTCTATTCCGTCGTTGTTAATATCTGCTACTTGAGGCGTAATTGGTTGAGGGATATAAACACTGCTTTCGTCAATAATTTTAGGAAAGCCAGAAAGTAGTACTGGTTGGCATAAAAGTACTTGCATTTTCAAAACCCAGCAAACTAAAATAGCAAAGGCAATTTTTTTTGGCAGGAAGAAGTTCTTCAGCCCTAGATAATAATAAAACTTGTTTTGGGTTTTCATCATAAAAATTAGGTAGAATTCTTTTTTAAAATCATTGGACAGCCCATTGTTGATGCAATGAGCCATCCATTTATTGTTATTTATTCAGGACTATTTTCATAGTACGTACAATGAAGGTCTTGTCGTATTGCGCATGGCAATTCGCCACATGAGTAATTCACAGTCGCAATTGCTCCGTACCAGTTACCTTGTTGTGGATCTGGAGGCGGTACGATTTTTGCGACAACGGTATAAATTCCCTCTGGAATATTATCAGGTAAACGATAATCGCCAGTTTCTTCATTAGTATATAAATCCCACCTCTGATCCTTGTCATTTACAGCATATACAGGAATACCTAGTAAAGGATCGCCGGTTGCTTCATCTTTAACGATACCGTAGATAGATGGTCTGTCTTCCATAATTAAATGAGGTCTATTGCTCGCTCCTGTCATTACAAAGAAAATGCAGGAGAGTAGTGTAATGGTTCCTAAGGAACCAAGAATAAATTTTCTCATGGGATTTCTCCTAAAAATTGTAAATAAAATTGTTCCACGCAAAGCGCGGGTTAATTGAAAATAAAAAAGGGAACTGCATACTCCGCAGTCGGGAGTTAAGAAAACACTCGCACAGTTACGGCGGGCGCAGTAACTGCTCGGTGCAAAGAATGGGATAAAGCGAAAAGGGTAAAAGAGAAGCGTTTATACCCTTGGGGGGGGGTACAAAAAAATCGGCAGTGTGAGGCAGGTAAATTATAACCTCACACACAAGAAGAGT
>JAGXRH010000214.1 GCA_018335975.1 Ignavibacteriales bacterium | reverse complement strand
GCGGTCAAATTGATTAGATTCCATCGTCATCCTTTTACTGCAGAAATGAACGCATCACGGTTAAGTCCGTGCTGGCGTTCAAAGTTGAATTGCTTGTCCAGATTTTGGTAAACAGCACCGAGTAGCGCAGTAAATGACTCCAACACCCCTTCGCCCGCCAATGCGGAAGCAAAAAAAACAGGCCATGGTGCCTGTGACCAACGTGACATTATCTCTTCCTTGCTGAGTATGTCTGGCAGATCACATTTGTTAAATTGCACAACAAGTGGAAGTGTCGACAAATCCATACCTACCATACCAGCGTTCGAGATAAGATTGTCAAATGACGCACCGT
This sequence comes from Ignavibacteriales bacterium, assembly GCA_018335975.1. Taxonomy (GTDB): domain Bacteria; phylum Bacteroidota; class Ignavibacteria; order UBA10030; family F1-140-MAGs086; genus JAGXRH01. Next base: position 3,609 of record JAGXRH010000214.1, on the reverse strand, counting down.
TATTATAGATTTGGTTAGTTTGTGCATCAGCGACAAACATGACGCCATCGGCACGTGACAATACTGCCTTGCGGGTACCATCATGTATGACCTGACCGGGAACAGTAAACAATTTGAATTTAATGAGGAGGCCAGATGGGGCAGTAATGCCGATTGGAAGTAAATCAAAGAAAAGGGTGCGATCGCCTTCTGTTTCCAAAGTCATCATCTCGCCCTTGAGTTGCGGAGCAAGCATATCGTGCAAGCGAGTCAAATTTGTCGTTTTCCCAGATAATGCGGGGCCATAATAGACTAACTTAATAGTAAGTCGTTGCAGTTGCTCATTTAATTCTGTCATATTGTGAGTTCCCCTGGAATACACAACAGCTCTTGTCGTTGATTTCTATGTTTAAGAAAATGTCAAAAATCGAAATCGGCAATATTATTTAACTCCATTTTTCTGAAATCTACATGAGTTTTCTCTCACTGCAACTTGGCTATTAATGGAGCAGAGCACTTCGCAAAGATTCAGTCTCCTCTTCCGCATCCTCAAGGATCAAACGTAGAGTCTTGTTTCCAATGTCAAAATCAATTTCGCTATGTACTTCACGTGATGAGATTTCCGATTCAGGCAATAACGGGGATAAGATGGGAGACAAATCGTTAGGCAACACTAATATGTCCCCTAATGAAGTAGGTGGGCGGGCACCTCCACCTTGCCAAATTAGTTCAATAGCAGCATTGATGATGTCAGGGACTTCAAGCGCTTTCATCACACTTCTACCGATAATTTTTTCACCATATTCGACCCAATCTTCAAGCTCGCCGTCAAGTAGCCCGGGAAACGCATCTGCACGGGACAGAAGATAAAATCCTCCGACTTCATGGATAATACCGGCGAACATTGCTGTCTCAGGATCAATTTTTGTCATTCGACGGGCAATAACTTGAGCGAGCGCTGATACATTCACCGTGTGCTCCCAGAGTTGCTTTGCCTTCGCTTGTAATACAGGATTTGTCAAGCTGCTGCTCATCTGGTGTACCAATAGCGACGCTGTCAGTGAACGTATAGTACGAAAGCCTAAACGTGATACGGCTGTACTGACATTTGTGATCTCCATACCGGAACGATTATAGGCAGATGAATTCGCCATTGCTACAATCCGCGCTGAAAGCAAGGGTTCGGTGAGTATGAGTTTGGCTGCATCTACCAAGTGAGCATCCGGATCATCCAACGCCTTCTTTAGTTTGAGTGTAGCGTTGACGTTAGTTGGGAACATCAAATCTCCGCGGCCCGCCTGCTCCGCAATTCTATGGAAGGCTTCAAGTCTGTTCACGGTATCTCCCGTAGAAAAACTTTTGAAAAGTATGCAGACAGTCGAACTTCAAGACAATGGAGAAGAACTGCAAGCAATTAATTCTATCTCATTGAAAACGCTAACGCGCAATCAGTCATAGTCATTCAAACCTATCAAGCTCGAATTCACATGAGTCCAAACTGATGATATTCGCTATTTAAAGTAGGCTCGGTTTTGTCATTATTGAACTACAATTCCATACAGTCAATTTAGACTAAATTGACTATTATGTCAAAGTAAGCACGCCAATCAATCTGGCAGCTATTTTTTCTTGTTAAAACCAATACTAAGGAATCTCTGATTAAGTCCAAAATCGAAAAATCAATAACTTACAAACGATATATTGGAAGTAATCAGAGATTCCCTAATAAAATATTTCAAGGCATGTCAATACGGTTCTCAGGAAAAACATCAGCCTAAAAGCATCTGCTCTATTATTTGTACTAATTGATCATTGACAAATGGTTTACGAATAACATTGTGCGCACCTAACGTTCGAGCCTCCTGAAGGCGAGTTTCCGTATCCGCAGAAATGATCAACGTTTTAAACGGTGCCGGGAACTGCTCTTTTTGTATATAACGCAGTACATCAAGTCCGTCAGCGCCAGGCATGCGTAAATCTAATGTCAGAATTCCGGGCCTAAAGATAGGTAACATCGCACCAGCCTCAAATCCATTTGATGCGATTGCTGTTTCGAAGTCGACGTTGCGGAGGACACGCTCAATTGCACTTGCCATTGCAGGTTCATCTTCAACAATCAGAACGCGGCGAGGCAGCTCATTTGCAGTCGAGCAATTTGGAATACCATTTTCTTTCATGAATCGAGTCAACTCTTCACGAAGTATGCGTCGGTCACCTCGCCCAGGCAACTTATATGCCGTCAACAATCCTCGTTCGATCCAACGAGAAATAGTCCGAAAATTGACGCCGCAAATGCGTGCTGCTTCACCTGTGCTTAATGCGTCCCGCATGTTCTCGCCCATCTTTACACCACTTGTTAAGTTCATATTGACATAATAGCCATGTTAATTTCATTTAACAATAAACGATCTCAGTTTTGAAATATTGAATTTATTTCACAAAGAAATGAGACTATTAAGAATACTGAAATAGTAATTTAGAATTATTGTGCAGTTAAACCGCTTGTTAGTAATTGAAGACACTTCATAAATTCACACATTTAACCCAAACTCTGGAAGATGACAATTAGCGACATTTTCCAAAAAATGCTGAACTCCAAAATATTGCCGATTCAAAATTTTTCTTTTGCAATTTGAGATATCTTGGCCATTCTGTCTAAATGGATTTTACCCATAAGTACTAGGGGCTGTTAACACTCAAGAAAATGTGTTTACATACGGCATTTGAAAACCAGGATACCGAAATGCAAAGCGCCCGCAAGATGTTAAGAGATGATCAATGGAAGAAAATAGAAGCGTTGTTGCCTGGGAACGTGGGTGATCCGGGGCGGTCAGGGCAGAATAATCGTCAATTTGTTGAAGCTGTTTTACCAGTTTACCCTGGCGTGATTTACCGGCGGAATCAGGGAATTGGCATACGACCTATACGCGTTTTAAGCGCTGGGGTGAAGCCGGTGTATGGCAAGAAATAGTGGAGGCAGTTTGCGGCGATCGGGATATGGAAGCTCTGATGATTGATAGTACGGTAGTGAGAGCGCGTCAACACGCTTCAGGTGCTGCAAAAAAGAAGGGCGTCAAGCGATGGGACGTTCACGCGTCGGCCTGTCCAGCAAGATACACGTCGCGGTGGATGCGCTTGGCAATCCTGTGCGTTGGTTACTGACAGGGGGAGATGAATCCGACATTAATCAAGGTTTGCCATTGACTAAAGGCTTTCAGGCGAAGGCGATATTGGCCGACAAAGGTTATGACTCGAATGTTTTTTGGGATTACATTCATGCTAACGGGATGCTGGCCGAGATTCCGCCAAAGAAAAACAGACTGGAGCAGCGTGAATATGACAGCCACTTATACAAAGATAGAAATATTGTTGAACATTTTTTTAATCGCATACACATAAAGCAATTCCACAGGCTTGCAACACGGTATGAAAAATTGGATAGAAACTTCCTTTCCTTCATCAATCTTGTATTTGCTTACCTTTGGACTTATTGAATGTTAACAGAGCCTAGCAAAAAAAAGCTAAAGAAAGCGAATAATTGGTATCGATCTGCGCAGATACTGTGCTTTGGCAATGTCCATTGGTTTGATAAATTTTTCGCGGAGGCTATTTTCAATTCAAAGGAGACGC
>JAGXRH010000213.1 GCA_018335975.1 Ignavibacteriales bacterium | reverse complement strand
AAATTGTTGTATGGAGAATTTTTGATGAATGCGCAAGGAGAAGATATTGTTGCAGGCATTCGTACGCCGTTACCCATTATCGAGTTACAACAGTACGACCGTAACGCGCATAGGGATTTACGTCGTATTTGCGACACTCTTGAACATCACTTTAAGGATATGATGGATATCGAGTTTACGATTCAGGAAGGGAAACTGTATATGTTGCAGTGCCGCGCGGGTAAGCGAACATCCGCTTCAGCATTACGCATTGCTGTAGATATGGTAAAAGAAAAAATTCTTCACCCGGAAGAAGCATTGATGCGCATTGAACCAAATCAACTCGACCAGATATTACGACCCGTGTTTGACGAAGCAGAAAAAAAACGCGCCGTTGAACAAGGGCATTTACTCACCAAAGGATTGAATGCCGGTCCTGGTGCTGCCACCGGTAAAGTGTATTTCAATGCTGTTGATGCTGTTGAGCATGCGAAACGCGGGGATGTCATTCTTGTCCGTATCGAAACATCGCCGGAAGATATTCGTGGAATGAATGCCGCAAAAGGTATCGTAACCGCACGCGGAGGAATGACATCCCACGCAGCGCTTGTTGCCCGCCAAATGGGAAAAGTATGCGTCGTCGGTTGCAGTGAATTGGAAATTGATTATAAAAACCGCACCATAAAAATTCCAAAGAAAAAATTAGTCGTAAAAGAGGGAGATGAAATTTCCATTGATGGAACAACCGGCGAAGTCATCGTTGGAAAAATAAAAACGAAGCCAAGCGAAGTCGTTTCCGTCTTGGTAGAAAAATCTTTGAAACCTGCTCAAGCGCCTATCTATCAACGGTACGCACAGATTATGAAATGGGCGGATGAATTTCGCCTTCTTCGCATCCGTGCAAATGCCGACCAACCCGACCAATGCGAGCATGCGGTTGCGTTTGGTGCAGAAGGTATCGGATTATGCAGAACTGAACATATGTTTTTTGGAGGAAACCGTATTGACGCAGTGCGTGAAATGATTCTTTCCGAAACAAAAGAAGAACGCGCAAAAGCATTAGCCAAAATTCTTCCGTATCAACGTCAGGATTTTGTGGAGATATTTAAAGTGATGGGTGATAGACCGGTTACTATTCGTACACTTGACCCCCCGCTTCACGAATTTTTGCCAAAGACCGAAGCGGAAATTGAATTGTTGAGTAAACAGATGAAGGTTCCGAAAGAACGGATTCACCGACGATTACACCAACTTCACGAAATGAACCCGATGCTCGGTTTTCGTGGTTGCAGATTAGGAATTCTCTTTCCTGAAATTACTGAAATGCAGATGAAAGCAATTTTTGAAGCCGCGGCTATTGTCCGGAAGAAAGGAATTCGCGCAGTTCCCGAAGTAATGATTCCATTCGTGGGACACGTTCGGGAGTTAACTCTTCAAAAAGAAATCGCTAATCGAATCGCTGAGCAGGTGATGAAAGAAAAAAGTGTCCGGTTGCAATATTTAGTGGGCACAATGATAGAAGTTCCCCGCGCTGCAATCACAGCAAACGAAATAGCAAAAGTTGCGGAATTTTTCTCCTTCGGAACAAATGATTTAACGCAACTTACCGCCGGACTATCCCGCGACGATGCAGGTCAATTCTTGCCGTATTATATTGATAACAACGTCTATGAACGCGACCCGTTTCAATCTATAGATAAAAATGGCGTTGGGAAGTTGATGGGAATGGCAGTTCGAGAGGGACGAAACGCAAACGGCACATTGAAAATCGGAATTTGCGGCGAGCATGGCGGCGACCCGGCAACTGTCGAGTTCTGTCATTCTCTCGGACTCAATTATGTATCGTGCTCACCATTCCGGATTCCCATTGCACGTCTTGCAGCAGCGCGTGCAGTCATTGCAGAAAAAAATATTATTTCTCCGCCGATGCAAACATCTGCTCTGAAATCCAACGTTTTACCGCAACAAGCCAATAAACTTTCGAATGCAAAACGCGCAATACTTTTAAAAAATAGTTCGCTTCGCCGTTCGAAAGCAATGTATTAATTCATTATAAAAAAATAGAATCAAACAGTATGAAATTATCTGATTTTCGTTATCCACTTCCACGAAATCTCATCGCAAAATTTCCCGCGTCGCCACGAGATGCAGCGCGGTTGATGGTGCTTGATAGAAAAACCGAAAAAATAGAACATCACCGCTTTCGTGATATTATTGATTATTTTGAAAGCGGCGATAGTCTTGTCGTCAATGAAACGCAAGTGTTTCAAGCCCGGTTATTCGGACACAAAGAAAAAACACGCGCGCATATTGAAGTATTCTTACTCCGCGAACTCAATCACGAAGAAGCGATTTGGGATGCTATTGTTGACCCGGCACGAAAAGTACGCATCGGGAATAAAATCTATTTCGATGACGACAAACTATGGTGTGAAGTGATAGATAACACCACTTCGCGTGGAAGGACGGTTCGTTTTAATTACAAAGGCGACCTCTATAAAGTCTGTGAACGTATCGGTGCAATGCCCCTGCCGCAGTATATTAAACGCGACGCAACGGTAAAAGATATTGAAGATTATCAAACTATTTTTGCCCGTCACATTGGTTCGGTTGCCGCGCCAACAGCGGGGCTTCATTTTACCCCTCGACTTATAAAACAGTTAGAGAAAAAGGGAGTGAAGACTGCACCGATCACTCTCCATCTCGGATTGGGTTCTTTTCGTCCGGTAGAAGTGGAAGATTTACATAAACATAAAATGGATTCTGAATATTTCGAAGTTCCGGAATCCTCGGCAAAAATTGTGAATGCGAGTATTGATGCAAAATGTAACGTCTATGTTTGCGGTACAAGTTCGGCGCGGGCGGCAGAATCTGCAACAACTGCCGATGGGCATTTAAAGGCAATAAAAATGTGGACGGATAAGTTCATTTTCCCTCCGTACGATTTTCGCGTAACTGACCGGATGATTACCAATTTTCATATGCCCGAATCTACTTTGTTGATGCTCGTATCCGCTTTCGGTGGACGGGATTTTATTATGAACGCATATAAAACGGCGATAAAAATGGGGTATCGTTTTTACAGTTACGGCGATGCGATGCTGATAATTTAATTTTTCATAATATAGATTCAATTTCGAAAGAATCTTTTTTTGGTGAAAAAACAAAAGTTACGTGTTGGTGTCCTTCTTCCCGCCGCCGGTGAAGGAAGAAGAATGGGGATGAATGTACCGAAACAATATCTCCACCTCCACGGAAAGCCGCTTCTTGTTCACACGGTTCTTCATTTCGAGCGGTGTGAAGAAATAGATGATATCGTGATAATTGTTTCAAAAGGTTTTGAAAACCGAGTGAGACGTTATGTAAAAAAATACTCGTTGAAGAAAGTTCGTTCTGTTGTTACCGGAGGTGAACGAAGGCAGGACTCCGTTGCAAACGGATGGCAAGATTTGAAAAAATATTTTCCGGAAATAATTCTTGTACACGATGCAGTACGCCCTTTGATAACCGAAAAACTTATTCAGGCAGTAATCTTCTCCGCGAAAAAATTTGGAGCTGCAGTTCCCGTAATACAAGAAAATAACACAATGTGTGTTATGGGAAAAGGGAATGTTGTCTCCGGTTATCTTTCCCGGGAAAAAATGAGAATAATTCAAACTCCGCAAGGTTTTAAAAAAGAAATTTTTGTGAAGTCGCTCCAAAATGCCATTGCAAAAAAAACTGCGGCAACTGATGAATCGTCCTTAGTTTTTCAAGCAGGGTATCCGGTTAAGGCGGTTGAAGGATTGCGATTAAATATAAAACTCACGACGAAGGAAGATTTACTTATTATCAAAAATATTTTACGAACTCAATGAGCGAAGCATAAACATTTTCTGTAATAAATTTGCATACAAAATCAAATGTCGTATATTTTCACCGCATTTCTGTGCAACGAGGTTCACTCATCCTGCTTTGGGCAGGTCTTCCCCGTTACGGCGAGTCGGTTTGGAGCCACATCTTCCACCAACTCACATTTCCAAAACTCAAACTAAAATTTATTTTCAATACGAAGTGATTTTCACTAAGTATTATATTCATCCCATAACCATACATTCCCATAATACTTCGGGAGGATTTTTCTTACAATGTCGTTAGATATTTCAGCATTGAAATCAAAAAAGATTTCTGAATTGACCAAAATTGCAAAAGACTTCGGTCTGAATAATATCGGAGATATGCGAAAGCAAGAACTGATATTTAAAATACTTGAATCACAGGCGGAAAAAGATGGCTTGAATTTCAGCGCAGGCGTTCTTGAGATTATGCCCGATGGCTACGGTTTTTTACGCGCCGCAAATTA
>JAGXRH010000212.1 GCA_018335975.1 Ignavibacteriales bacterium | reverse complement strand
TTCAACAACACCTTCCTCATTTGGTAAGCCGCCATAACCGACGCTCATATCATTCGGGTCATCTTCAACAATGTTGACGCCAGCAATCACTGCATCAAGCGCATCGCTTCCCTGTTGAATCATTTCCATCGCTTTTTTAATTGCTTCTTTTCCGTTGGCACTGGAAATAATAATCGGCTTCCCGGCATTCGATTTTGCCCCTTCGGAAAATGAGAAAGAAGGAATTGCCGGAATGAGTGTTGTTGTTGCGCCAAGTAATGCCGATTGTTTTATAAATTCGCGTCGTGTTTTGTTCATATTTTATCTTTCAAAATTCGGTGTGAATTTAGGAATTATTTTCTGATTCGCGAAAAGGAGCAAGAGGTAAAAAGATGAATCTTTCCTTATATACTCAATGACTTTTTTGTAAATTTTGCGCACAAATTTTTCCTGATGCTCAATTTATTTTCGAAGAAACAACTCCGACCAGTCTGGCAATACACTTGCGATGGAATTCTTTGGCGATTGAAAGTCAGCAACAATAGACTCATTCTTGGCGAAGATAGAAATACGGAAGCAAAAACTGTTTCCTATTTTTGTGTAGAAGAAACAACGGGAAAAATTCTTTGGAAGAATTTGAAATTCGATGAACCGTTTTGGATTGGGATAAATGCAGTATATAACAATGTTGCATATTTTCACGAATATGAATCGCCATCAATGCCGGAACAAAAGAAAATTATTGCGGTTGATATATTGAATGGAAAACAACTTTGGAAAAATAATGATTTAAAATTTTTGTTCGCGCATAATTCTTTTTTATACGCAACAAAAGATTCTTTTGAAAAACGATTTTTCTTTGAACTTGATTCCAAAACCGGAACCATACTTCGTGAAATAAATGATACCAATGAATTGAATGCATTGCACAATCAGTCGGAAGAAACGCAGCCATATCATTCACTGCAATTGCCTACGCTGATTTTGAAAGATGAATTTCTTTCCAACAGTTTTTACAAACATTTATTAAAAAACATTCCACTACAAAAATTATCCGGTGATTTCGAAATATTTGAGAATGAAAACTATCTTGTTATTTGCTTTTATGAAAACACAAACGAAAACCCGTTTGAACTCAAATTAAATCAGCATCTTCACATTTACGACAAAGCAAAATTTTTAAGACAAGTTTTTGTTGAAATCATAACAACGAATGCGTCACTAACTTTGCTCGATACATTCTTTGTAAAAAATAATTTTCTCTATTTCATAAAAGACAAAAAAAATCTCACCGCAATCAATCTAAAATCTTCAATCTAAAATCTAAAATTCTCAATGGGAAATCCTCAACTTTTTCTCGCTATCATTTTACTCACACTTGTTTTATTCGCATATAACGTGCGAAGATTACTTGGCTATTTGAGTATTGGAAAATCAGATAACACGCGTTTCGATAATTATTCACAGCGAATGGATAATGTAATTACGATTGCATTTTTTCAATCGAAACTTTTACGCGATCCGATTGCAGGATTGATGCACGTAGGAATTTTTGCCGGTTTCAATATTCTCCTTCTTGCAATTGCTGAATCCATTGGTGAAGGATTGTTTGCCGGATTTTCATTCCAATTTCTCGGCGGATTGTATCCACCGCTTGTAATGGCAGAAGATATTCTTGCGCTTGGAGTTGTCGTTTCCATTTTCGCGGCGTTGTTTCGCAGATATATCATTGTCCCAAAACGATTGCAAGTTGGTAAACATGAAAAAATTGATGCAACGATTGTGCTTGCTGTAATTCTCTGCATTATGCTTACCATGTTTTTACAAAATGCGGCGCGAATGTTGGTTCATCCTTCTCCGGCTGATTCATCGCGCGTTATTTCTGCAATGTTTATTCCATTTGTGAAATCAAATGCGGAACATAATTTAAATTTCTTTTGGTGGATGCATATTGTATTTGTGTTTGGATTTATGAACTATCTCCCCTATTCAAAACATTTGCACATTTTCACTTCGTTCTTCAATGTGTATTTTGCAAAACTCGGTTCACGGGGTTCGCTTCGCGCGTTAAATTTGGAAGATGAGAATATTACAAAATTCGGCGCGAGTGATGTCGAAGATTTTACATGGAAACAACTTCTCGATGGTTACACGTGTACGGAATGTGGAAGATGCACAAGTGTTTGTCCCGCAAATATTACCGGAAAACTTCTCTCACCGAAAAAGATAATTGTTGATATCCGCGACCGTTTAAAAGAAAAATCCGAACAACTTTCAAATCCCAAAACCCAAACCGCAAATCAATTAGTAGATGATTACATTACCGAAGATGAACTTTGGGCTTGCACAAGTTGTATGGCGTGCGTTCAGGAATGTCCCGTGCAAATTGAACACGTTGATGCAATTGTTGATATGCGAAGATATTTAGTTTTGAATGAAAGCAGAATTCCGAAAGAAGCGCAAACTACATTTCAAAATCTTGAACGCAATTTTACCCCTTGGAATTTTTCCCACTCAACAAGAATGGATTGGGCAAACGATTTACACATTCCGACATTTGCAGAAAATCCGAATGCGGAAATTTTATTTTGGGTTGGCTGCGCCGGCGCGTATGATGTTCGCTACAAAAAAGTAACGCAATCATTTGCAAAACTTATGCAAATTGCAAATATCAGTTTCGCTGTTCTTGGTTTGGAAGAAAAATGCAACGGCGATCCGGCAAGAAGATTGGGCAACGAATATCTCGCGCAAATGTTGATGAAAGAAAATATCGAGACACTGAAAAATTACAATGTGCGAAAAATTGTAACGACATGTCCGCATTGTTTCAACATTTTCAAAAACGAATACGGCGAACTTGGTGGAAACTACGAAGTCATTCACCACACAGAATTTATTTCATCGCTCATTGATTCGGGAAAAATAAAACTCACACAAGAGAAAAAAGAAACCATAACCTATCACGATTCGTGTTATCTCGTTCGATACAATGGTGTTGCTGATGCACCAAGAAATGCGTTGGAACATATTCGCGGCGTTAATCTTGTGGAAATGGAACGCTCGAAAGATAAAGGATTTTGCTGCGGCGCGGGTGGTGGAAGAATGTTCCTTGAAGAAACTGTTGGCAAACGTGTGAACATCGAACGCACGGAAGAAGCGCTCGCAACCAACGCAACAACCATCGCTTCCGCGTGCCCGTTTTGTATGACGATGATGACCGACGGAGTAAAAGCAAAAGAAAAAATTGATTCCGTAAAAGTAAAAGATATTGCGGAGTTGGTGTTGGAAGCGATGAGCCCACGATTTTAATCGTGGGTAAGAAGCAGTATATTTTACCAGTTGATTACCACAAAATTTCTTGTGAAACAAAAATGACACAAAACAAACTCAATTCTCCCGATGCTGTGTTCAAAATCTTTGATAGTTTTGAAGAAGCAGAACGCGACGAGAAAGAATATTATCTCTCTCTTTCGCCGGAACAGCGATTACAAATAATTGAACTATTACGAGAACAGTACTATGGTTTCCCTCTCCCAAGATTTCAAAGAGTTTTTGAAGTTGTTGAACAAACACAACGTTGAGTATCTCTTGATTGGGGGTTATTCGGTTGGTTATTACGGATACCCGCGGTTCACGATGGATATGGATATTTGGATTACAACTTCTCCATCAAACTCCGAGAAGATTGTAAACGTAATTCAAGAATTTGGTTTTGATACACCTGAACTTTCTTCTGCACTTTTTCAAAAACCGAACTGCATTATCAGAATGGGAATGAAACCAAATCTCATTGAAATCATTTCTTCGATTTCCGGTGTTGAGTTCGATGAATGTTTTCAGCGGAGAATCGTTGCAAAGATTGACGATATAGAAGTCAATATTATAAGTTTAAGCGATTTGAAGAAAAACAAAAGCGCAACCGGAAGAGATAAAGATAAAATAGATTTAGAGCATCTATAATTGATATTGCGGAGTTGGTGTTGGAAGCGGTGAAAGTGTGATTTGGGATTTGAGAAAGTGATTGGAGTAATGGAGTATTGAGTGATGAAAATAAAACGTCACAGTGAGCGAATCGAAGAGGGATTGTTTGATTAAGATGAGTCCACTTCTTTTTAAAAGTTAAAGTTGATTCCATCTTTCATTGCTTTCAATAAATGATATTCTCGAAGAGCTACTTTAATGAAAACAGACAAAAACGCCTCTAGGATTCTTTTCAAATTGAATAATTAATATTATCCAAAAAATTTAATTATGAATTTACAAGACGATATTCGCTTTAATTACCCATTGCCTTTACGACAAGTTTATATCAAGATTTTAAATTCTGAAAATCCAATTGAGTGTAATATCAACATAGGTAATCTATTTGAAATTACGCTTAAATATTTAGCAATAGTTTCACTTGTTGAATATTTATCTGGAAAGCAAAAAGATTTATCCGTACAAGAACTCCTTAAACCGCTTTTTGGTAACATTTCATTTGGTCACTGGGTCTCCATTTTAAGGGCATGCCATAATTTCAATATCAAACATAAACAAACTATTTTACCATCGGATTATTTCTCTGAAACCAAACAACATATCGAAATTATATATGCATATACACTACTGTCCCGTTAAGGAAACATTCTATTAAAAAGATTCGATTATATATGAAAATCCGAAGTTTTTTGAAATGGGGATTTCAAATCGATTTTAAAATTGTAGCCTAAAAATTACTGACACTAAATAGTTTACAAGATTAGTACCGTTATAAACAAGTCAGTATTGAGTTGCCATCATCAAAAAAAAATTAAAACTCCATGAAAGTTTCTACACTATTCTGTAAGTTTTGAGCATGA
>JAGXRH010000211.1 GCA_018335975.1 Ignavibacteriales bacterium | reverse complement strand
GGTATTCGTATCAACAAAAGCGATTGACGTTATAGCAAAAATAGTTCCTGTATTTCCCTTGTGCCAAGTTGTCCCCCCATCTTTAGTCCGATAAAATTTCCCATCGTCGCCGGCAATCCATCCGAACACCGAATTCCAAAATTGCACCGCTCGTAATCGCACGTTTCCTAAAATTGTAGCGCTGGGAGAGTACCAAAGTGAACCGCCATCAGTCGTCTTAAAAATTCCTCCTTCATCGCCAACGGCATACGCAAGAGAAGAATCAACTGCATACACCCCGCGTAAAATTGAAGCCGAGCGTGTTCCTTGCGTTAGCCAGAAGTCGCCGGCATTCGTTGTTTTGAGAATGATACTAGAATCGCCAACAGCAAATGCGAATTTTGGTTGAGATGATTTAATAAAATTCACGCTCCGAAGATTGAGATTGGTATTGGTCGTTTTCTGAATCCACGATACGCCGCCATTGGTGGTTGTAAAAACGGCGCCTCCATCCCCCACCGTAATGCCATTGAAAACAGTAGAAAATGATATACTTCTAAAATGATTGTTCGTTCGTTGCGTATCACGGAGCCACGTTGTTCCGTCATTTTCCGTTCGTAAAATATATCCCGAATCGCCACAAATCCATCCCCGCCGCGAAGGAAGATTGATGAACGCCACCCCGTTCAAACTTTTTATCGTTGTTTGCGAAAACTGGTTTTCGAATGTGTTTCCTCCCGAAACTGTTTTTAAAACAACACCATTATCCCCGACAAACCACCCGGTGGTTGAGGTTGCAAATGCAACACTCCGAAGGGTATTAGTTTTTCCCAGTTGCTGAGAATTCCACGTCGTTCCTCCATCGGTAGAAAAAAGAATAACTCCATTCTCCCCCACAAGCCAACCTCGAGAACGAGTTGGAAATGAAATGCTGGTCAACCGGCGTGCAAGACCTGTGTTAATTGAAGTCCACGTTGTTCCACCATCCGTTGTTTTCAAAATTTTACCTGAATCACCAGCAACCCACGCAAGTAAGGAATCCGACGCGTTGATATCAAACAGATGAAATGAAACGCCGGAGACCTGGTCATTCCACGAAGTACCGCCGTTCGTCGTTTTGAAAATATTTCCATTATTACCAACTGCCCATCCTCGGCGCAGTGTTATCATTAAAACCGAATTGAGTGTATCGGTAAATCCGGATGGGGTTTCCCGAGTCCACGTTTTTCCCCAATCGTCTGTTCGTAAAATACGTTTATGACCGACGGCAAATCCCTTCTGCTTATCCGTCATAAAATGTACGCCGTACAAATCTTCCGCAACCGCCGAAGAAAGTACATTCCACGACGTTCCGCGATTTGTCGTTTTCAAAATTATTCCCGAATCTGCAACGACATATCCTGTATCGGTATCCACAAACCAAACTCCCCGGAGATGTCGTGTTGTAGGAATAGATGAAACCACCGACCAGACTGCGCCTTGATTCGTGGTTTTCATCATCGTTCCGTTATTACCAACTGCCCAGCCATTACTCGCCGAAGAGAAGACAATACTATTCCAGCGCGAGAAAGAACCGACGGCTAATGATGTCGTTTGCCACGTTGCACCTCCATTCGTTGTCCGAATGGTAACCCCTGCTTCACCAACGCTGACGAACTTTAACGAATCAACCGCCCACGCTGAGGTAAGTTCATTGCCCTGCGGAATCGGATTTTGCCAAACCCATCCCTGCGTTCTGCTTTCTTTTTGAAGCATTAAACAGAAAATTATTACACAAATTATTTTATTAAAGTTTCCCATAAATTTTTCCCTGTTCTCATTACTTATTTTTCCGGAATTAAGAAATTCTCTCTTAGAAAAGAACCTAAAATTCCATTTCAATTAAATTTGTAAAACTTCTTCTTTTGAATATATCTTTTCCACCGCATCAACCAACTGAGCATTTTCCGAATCCGTGCCGACGGTAATCCGAACACAGTTTGATAAGCCAAATGCTTTCAACGGACGAACGATAATTCCTTCCCGTAATAATTTCACATAAAACTTCGTCGCCGCATTTTCATTGGCAAACTCAAGCATCACAAAATTTGCGTGAGAAGGAATTACTTTCAATCCCATTTCTAAAAGCGACGAAGTCAGAAATACTAATCCCCGTTTATTCATCGCGAGTGTTTCTTCTAAAAATTCTGTATCGCTGAGTGCGCCAATCCCAGCCGCAACGGCAAGGACGCTTGGCTCGAATGGTAGTTTCACTTTCAGTAAATTGGTGATAAGTTCATCGTGCGCAAATCCGTACCCGACACGAATACCCGCAAGCCCGTAACATTTGGAAAACGTTCGCAGCGTAATCACGTTATCGTACCGGTAGTGCATCGAATCGGGATACTCCGGATTATCCTGCGCGTACTCGAAATATGCTTCATCGTGAATAATGAGTACACGGAATGGAACGTGTTTCATAAATTCATCAAATTCCGATTTAGTAAAAATTGTTCCCGTCGGATTGTTAGGATTGGCGAGATAAATAATTTTCGTGTGTTCATTGATGCGGCGAGCAATTTCCTGTAAATCATACCGGTAATTTTTATACGGCACGTACGTTGTTTTTACCCCGCGCGATTGCGCAAGAACGCGAAACCCGATAAACGGGGCTTCTGTGGTAAGCATTTCATCCTCATCGCAAAGAAATGTGCGGATGATGTTTGCCATTATACTTTCCGAACCGCTCCCGGCTATAACATTTCCAACATTGAGATGGAATTTTTCGGATAGAACTTCGCGGAGTTCCCTCCCTCCTTCGGGATAAATGTGCAATCGGGAAAATACTTTTTGCATTTCTGCAAGAGCGCGAGGCGAGGGACCGAGTGGATTTTCGTTCGAGGCAAGTTTGATAACCGTGGTGAGTCCGAATTCGCGCTGGACTTCGGAAATCGGCTTTCCCGGTTTATAGGGTTCTAACTGAGCAATGTACGGAGGAACAAGCGGCATAATTTTTTCGAGCAACGATTGACGATTGCGGGCAAAAGATAGTTATTTGCTGTGGGAATGCAAAGCAGAAATAGAAAAGGTCATCCGAAATTTTCTCTACGAGTCGTTGACAGATAACCTTTTAGAGGGATTCAACTTATTCCCCCTATATCAAAGATGTTGAGTTGAATTTATTTCATCAGCACCATTTTCTTCACATTAACAAATGTTTTATGTTCGCTTGATGTTACCAACCGATAAAAATAGACGCCGCTTGAAAGCGAACTCGCATCAAATTCTACTTCTTGTTCACCTTCTTCCATTGTTTCATTGTTTAATAATGTCGTTACTTCTTGTCCAAGCACATTATATATTTTCAATGAAACATTACTAACTGCCAACAGCGAAAAGCCAATGACTGTTTGCGGATTGAACGGATTGGGATAGTTTTGATAAAGCGAAAATCTCTCCGGTTCAAACTGTGAGGAATAACTAATCTCCCTCTCCCCGATTTTGGCTCCGGTGTTTCGGACTATCTTTACATCTGCGGCGGTTCTTACTCCCAGCAAATAAACGGCATACGGATCTTTTCCGACTGTTACTTTTGCAGTATCTATAAAATAATTTGCCGATGACATATCTTCAACAAATCCGTCGTTAACCCGCTTCAAAAAATCTTTGACGAAATTCTCCAATTCTTCATACGCGTCAGCATTCGTTACCCCGTAGGATTCGTAATATGTCATCACGCTATCATAAAGAATGGCTACTTCTGTAAGGGGTTTACCTTTAAGCGGACGCATCGCTAAAACAACGGGCGTATCAACAGTTAATGTGCCTAATCCCGGGGGAGTTATACCTTTTTCACTCAAACGAAGATTTAAGTTGAACAATACGCCTTGTTCCCACGCAATGTTATCATACTTCTTTTTGTCTGCTTTTATTCCCTTGGCAAGCTTTTTGGTTTTCTTGCTCGGAACACGCAGTGAATCAATCGGATACGCTTGCCCCGTATGTTCGGTCGTAAATAATTTTCCAACATCTTTACTGCCTTTAAAAGTAAGCCATCCATATTTTGCGGAATTTTCTTTTGTTGATTGTTCATAACCCAAAAGCACGTCATATTTCTTTCCTGCTTTTTTCAATCCGGTAAAATATCCCTCTACCGCCGTTGAAAAGTTGGGTGCGCTGCCGGAAAGAACTCCTTTCTTAAACTTCATCTTCACCGCTTTTTGAGAGAATCCGGAACTTGCCTTGAGTGTTCGGAAATACAATGTATCAGGGGTGGAGTAATTCACAAAGATAATTGAATCGAGTTTCTCCTCTGAAATGGTAATAGAGACGCGGTGGGAATCGGTACTTATCACTATCCCATTTCTGAGTTGCTGTAATGGCCTCCACTCCGCACTATCGAACTGTTCTACAATATAAACTCCTGCAATAAGTTCTTCGAGGAGAAGTTCCGAATCGTTCGTGGTTGCGATAACATTATTCGGGCTAACAGAAGTGCGATAAATTTTTACATTCCAATTTTTTGCAACACGGTCATCAGACGTTGCAGAACTTTTGTCGGCATCCACGAGCGTTTTCACTTTTAATGCCCGTGCGGTCTTTAAAATCCCTAATGAGTTTTCTGGAATTCCCTTCAAGTTTGTTGGGTCGTAATTAAGCGAAACAGTTACCGGCGAATATAACGGAACTGATGTTCCCGTTTTCTCTGTACCTGCCGCTTCCGTGGTTATCTCATACAACGGTCCAACAGTGGAGTCGCCCAATTTATGCCCCACTTGACCAAACACCCATTTTGAATACGAGGTAATATTTCCCAACCGAACAAAATTATTCTGTGTATCCACTGTTCCTCCTTTGAACGCAAAATACCGCGACGTATCTGCCGAGAGTGTGGGGAACTTTGCGATGGTTACATACTCGGG
>JAGXRH010000210.1 GCA_018335975.1 Ignavibacteriales bacterium | reverse complement strand
ATACGGTTTGAGGTTGGAGGTTCGGGGTTGGTGTCGTTGAAGATTTACAACATTCTTGGACAGGAAGTTGCAACGTTACTGAATAACGAAGCAATGGAAGAAGGAGCCCACGAAATCCAATTCGATGCGAACGCATTAACAAGCGGAGTATATTTCTATCGTATCACCGCTTCCACCAACGAAAGAAATTTTGTTGAAGTGAAGAAGATGGTGCTGATGAAATAAGAATATTGTCATTTCCTCGCAAGAGGGAATCCATTGAAAATAGATTCCGCATCAAGTGCGGAATGACAAATTGCTTAAGGCGATTTCAGTAATGAAGTCGCCTTTTTGATTTTTAATAAAAAACTTTCTACTTTCTTCAGCAATTTTTTGAAATGAAAAACGTCTGTTTATATATCGTTGCTTTTCTTATCTCGGTGGAAAATGTAATTTCGCAAGTCCAACGGCTTACCATTGACGACGGTCTTTCCCAGAACTTTATTTATGATGTTTTTCAGGATAACCGGGGATTCATCTGGGTGGGAACGAAGGATGGGCTTAATCGTTATGACGGCAACAATGTTGTTATCTATCGCCATGACCCGTTTGATTCATTATCAATTTCCGATAATAACATCTCTAAAATTTTTGAAGACCGGAACGGTGTATTATGGCTGGGAACGGTTGGAGGAGGATTGAATCGTTTCGACCGTGCGACGGAGCGGTTTACTCATTATTCAACAATCATCAATGATACATTTTCTCTGAGTTATTATAATTTTACCTCGATGTACGATGGAGGACATCAAAGCTTATGGATAGGAACGAATGAAGGTCTCCTCAAATTCGACAAAGGAACTGGAGCATCGGAATTTTTCCCTCCGCAGCAATATGACTCACTGAATCTGAAAGGTCAAAATATTGCTCAGGTCTTTGAAGAGCAGGAAGGCGTGCTTTGGCTTACTGCCTCAGAATCGGGGCTTGTTCGGATAGACCTTCGAGAACAACCAGTGAGGCAACAGTTGATAAGTCGAAAATCAAAAATAGGGGAGGAGAAGTTCGGCAGAAAATTTCAATTCGATGAACAAACGAAAATGCTGTACTCAAGTACCTCAATGAGTATAGTCGAATTGAATACAACAAACAATACATTTCGAACATTAGCAAATGTGGAAGAGGAATCGAAAACGTTCATCGGAGAAATCGTGCGAGAAGACGAAAAGTATTTATACTTTAACAATAGTCTCAGTCTGTTTGAACTTGATTTGCAGAGCCACACCAAACGAACCATTGTAAGTATTCAGGGCGGACAATTTGGGGTAACACTCTTTCAAGACAAATCCGGAATACTTTGGTTTGCTTCGAATGGCTTGGGTGTGTATAAATATAATCTGCGAGCAGAGCGTTTTCACCATACGGAAGGAACATTCCTGACTCGAGTGTACGAAAAAGAAATCGTTGCATGCAGACATCAGGGTATGAATTTGGATTTATTTTTATCGGGACACGCTGCATGGTTTCCGCCGATGTTGAAGGATTCGAAAGGAAGTTTTTGGATTGAATATGGTGGCGCAATACAGAGAATGGATTCTTCACTCACTCACATCAAAAAACTCGTTACGCCTGTTATTGATAACAATACGAGCTCCCTTGGAGTAGCCGATATGTATTTTGAAGATAGAGATGGTAATATTTGGATTGGCACGTCAAGAGGCATCGGTTTTTTCGACACTCAAGATTCGTTTCACTATATAAATCTCTATCCTGCTGAAGAACTTTTCAATAGAACCGGTATGACGATGTTGGGTTATCAGGATATAACCTGTATTTTTCAGGACAAGAATCGAACATTTTGGTTAGGAACACCGGTGCTTGGACTTATTCAATTTGTACCTTCAACAAAAGAGATTCGATATTACCAACAGCAACGCTCGAATCCGAAAAGTCTCAGCAACAACCATATTCTTTCCATCTGTGAAGACCCCGATGGTGATGAAAATATTTTGTGGATTGGGACAGACGGTGGAGGTCTGAACAGATTCGATAAAACGACTGGCGAGTGTGAACATTTTACAGAAAAAAATGGAATGCCAAACAATGTTGTGTATGCAGTTCTTTCGGACTCAACGGGAAATTTATGGATGAGCACAAACAACGGAATATGTAAATTCAATCCACGCAACAATTCATTTCGCACGTATGATGTGAGCGATGGTTTGCAAAGTAACGAGTTCAACAGGAGGGAGTATTTCAAGTCACATTCGGGGGAATTGTATTTTGGCGGTGTGAATGGTTACAATCATTTTTTTCCTGAAGTAATACAGGACAATCAGCACAAGCCCAACATTGAGTTTACCGATTTCAAATTATTCAACCGAAGCGTTTCGTTTCTCCAGCAGAACTCTCCGCTGAAGCGAGCAATTGGAGAAACCGATTCCATAATTCTTGAATACTCTCAAAATATGTTCACGCTGGAATTTTCCGCTCTCGATTTTTCTTCTCCGGCAAAAAATCAGTATGCGTATATGTTAGAAGGATTTGATGAAAAATGGAATGACGTTGGAAGCGTGCGTTCAGCAACATACACAAACATTGACCCCGGCGAGTACGTGTTCCGCGTGAAAGCATCGAACAGCGACGGTGTATGGAATGAACAGGGTGTTGCAATGACGATTCTCATTCTTCCGCCATATTGGGCAACATGGTGGTTTCGTGGAATTGGTATTCTGTTATTTCTCACCATTGGACCGATAGTATATTCTCGTCGTGTCCAGCAATTGAAACGTGAACATCGTCAGCAACAAAAGTTTTCTCAACAATTAATAGAAAGTCAGGAACAAGAACGCAAACGCATTGCTAATGAACTGCACGACGGCGTGGGGCAAGAACTTTTATTGATAAGAAATAAACTCCTACTTGCTTCGGATTCGGTTGAGCAAGGCAAAGTAAATGTTCAGCATTTACAGGACGCAACACAGTTCTCGTCAAAAGCGATTGAAGAAGTGCGGGCGATTTCCCACAACTTGCGTCCAAGCAATCTCGACCAACTCGGATTAACAATGGCGATGGAATCTGCAGTGGAAAGTGTTGCTGAATCTTCGAACATAAAATTTTCAATGAAGGTAGAGAACATTGATGGACTTGTTGCTTCGGAAAATGAAATCAATGTGTACAGAATTGTGCAAGAAGCGCTGAACAACATTATCAAACACTCACAGGCGACTGAAGTTTCGGTGGAAGTTCATCAGGAACGTGATTCCATTCTTTTGAAAATTGAAGACAACGGCGTTGGGATTTCTGCTGATGTGAGTACGCGCAGCGAAAAGAAAGAACGTTTCGGAATTTCGGGAATGTATGAACGGGCAAATGGAATTTCTGGAACATTGACCATTCTGCCGCGAGAAACCGGCGGGACTATTGTGCAATTAATAATCCCCAAAAATTCAACATATGCAAACAGTTAACCAACCAATCACGCTGATTATTGCGGACGACCATCCCATTTTTCGCGCGGGACTTCGACAAAGCATCGAACGGGAATCTTCCATTCACATCATTGACGAAGCAGAAGATGGTGAACAAGCGTTGGAAAAAATTCTCTCACAGAGGCCGGGCGTTGCGTTACTCGATATTCAGATGCCAAAACTTACCGGATTGCAAATCGCCGAACAATTACTGAATCGTCCCATCGAAACGAAAATCATTCTTCTTACAATGTTGAGAGATGATAAAACACTTTTGAAAGCGATTGACCTCGGCGTGTTCGGTTATGTGTTGAAAGATTCTGCCGTTCGTGAAGTGGTGAAAGCAATTCATACGGTTGCTGAAAACGAATTTTATATCAGTTCCGAACTCTCTTCGGTGATATTGAAAAGAAAAAAAGTAATCTCGCAAGCAACAGAGAAATCTCCGTTGCAGCAACTTACAGAAACGGAGCGCCGTATTCTGTTCTTCATCGCCGATTTAAAATCAAACAAAGAAATTTCTGAATTGATGTTCATCAGCAAAAGGACTGTAGAAAATCATCGCGTGAGTATCAGCAAAAAATTAGGCGTGCAAGGGACAAATGCTTTGCTGAAATTTGCTTTGGAGAAAAAGGAGATGCTGTAAAAGTAATAACACGATTTCCGAGATGAAATTCTAAATAACAAGCAACAAGTTCCAAACAAATTCAAATTATCAAAATCCAACAATTCAAAATTTTTTGGATTTTTTCATTTGGATTTAGTATTTGTTTGTGATTTAGTATTTGGAATTTAGAATTTAAAAAAAAGGATTGCGTAACATCTGTTCCTAACTTCCTTCCCTCCAATCCCAAACCCCCAACCGATTCCCTTCCTATCCGTGCGTGAACGCACAAAAGAACGTGCGTTCTCCTCTATTTACTTATATCGCTCCAAACGATAAATTGTACACCAGATTTTTGAAACTATTTTTTAACTGGTATGAAAGTATTCATCGTTGACGACAATGCAGAGATTCGCCACCTCGTTCATTCGATTATCGGCGACTTGACAGAACAAATCTTTGAGTATGATTCTGCTGAAAATATTGTCGCAATGTATGAATTACACAAACCCGATTGGATATTCATGGATATAAAAATGAAACCGCTCAACGGTATTACGGCAACGGCGTTACTGAAACACAAGTTCCCGGAAGCGCGTGTGGTTATCCTCACGAACTACGGCGAGCAAACATACCGCATCGCAGCCAAAAAAGCCGGTGTGAGCGGATTTTTTCTCAAAGACGATTTGCGACAAATACGAACAATTTTTTCTGATATCCTTGAACCGATGTAACACAACTGAATGAGTCATCAACAAGTTTTTTTAACTCACTATTATTTTATTCACAACTTATAGAAAGACACAACAATGAAACAATCTTTTTTTAATTTAGTATTAGCATTATACACATTCTTCATATTTTCATACAATGCGGATGGGCAATCATTACCTACCATCACCTGCCCGGACAACATTACCGTCAACAGTTCGACAGGATTTATTTATGTCGGAGAAAGGGGTGGTTCTGTTTCTAAGATTTCCACATCAGGAACCAGAACGGTGTTAGCCGGTGTATCGAGTGCAGATGGCGTTGTCTTTGACAATTTTAATTCTATTTTGGTATCACGATTTGATGGAAGCGGTACAACCATCGTTCGAGTACATCGGACAACTGGGGCACAAACGAATATCGTTACGCTTGGCGGTGCCGCCCAGGGAATGAGCGTGGACGG
>JAGXRH010000209.1 GCA_018335975.1 Ignavibacteriales bacterium | reverse complement strand
GAGCGTGGGCATCTTCGGTTGTTCCGTGGGAGTTCTCGGAGGGAGCGCGGGCATCTTCGGTTGTTCCGTGGGAGTTCTCGGAGGGAGCGTGGGCATCTTCGGTTCCACCGAAGGGTACTTCGGAGATTCCGAAGAGTACTTCGCTCTTTCCGAAGTTGACTTCGGTGACTCCGAAGGGTACTTCGCTCCTTCCGAAGTTGACTTCGGCTGCTCCGAAGGGTACTTCGCTCCTTCCGAAGGGTACTTCGCTCCTTCCGAAGGGTACTTCGCTCCTTCCGAAATTGACTTCGGCTGCTCCGAAGAGTACTTCGCTCACTCCGAGGGGTACTTCGGTGGCTCCGAAGTACACTTCACCCGCTTCGGGGGTTGGGATAGAGCTGAAAATTTCGCTAATATTAAGGTTTTGACTTACCTCCTCTCTTGCGAAACCGTTAATTCCACTCTTTTCGAAAAGTGACAGACAATCGCGGTTCTTACTTTCACAGGTGCCCTCATTTTCGCAAATTTACCATTAACGCATTTGCTGAACGAAAATTAGTGTGAACGTTAGAGCGAAATTATTGAAATGGACATTCTTATCTTGTTTACTCTAAAAATAATGCATACTTTTTCCTGCCAAAATTTATTTTGATTCTTGCCGAGCCACACCTCTGCGTTTTTATTCTTCACTGAAAGAAAGTAATTCACCTTCACCTTTTCATTTACATTTATGCATCATTTAAAAATCACGAAGTATTTTTTATTATTTTTTTTCTTTGCAGCGCTTCTGTTGCGAGTATCTTCACCGCTGTATGCTCAAACAACGGTAACAACTGTTGTTCCCGCCAAACACGCTCTTAACATTGCAACTGCAACAACAATACAAGTTACATTGAATGCGGCAATGAGCACAACTTCGTTAAACGATACATCATCATTTATCGTAAGCGGCGCAACCAGTGGAAGACACAGAGGCAGTTTTGCTTTCAGTAATGGAAATACCATTGCAACATTTAACCCGACCATAGATTTTCTGCGCGGCGAAGTTGTTACGGTTAATGTTACAAGCAATGTAAAGGATGGAAGTAATAATAGTGTTACTCCATTTATTACACAATTCACCATCGCCAGCAATCGAAGTACAGGAAGTTTTGCTTCACGTGCAGATTATGGAACCGGGAGCAATCCCCAGACAATATTTATGAGTGATATTGATGATGATGGGGATGCTGATTTTGCAACTGCAAATTACTGGGGCGGAAATGTTACTGTGTGGAAAAATAGCGGCGATGGAACGTTTGCATCAAGAAATGATATTTCAACGTCTGCAAATCCGTGGGGTATTTCTATGAACGATGTTGATAATGATGGAGATGGCGATATTATCGTTTCTCACAACAGCAGTTCACTTGTTTCAGTTTTGAACAATAATGGTAACGGTACTTTCGCGGCAAAAGAGGATTACAGTGTTCCTGCCGGAAGAGGAATCTACGTGAGTGATTTGAATGGAGATGGCTATGTTGATATTGCAGTTGCGAATAGTGACAATGTTACGGTTTTAATGAATAATGGAAATGGTACATTCGCGAGTGGAGTAAATTACAGCGGCGGCGGCACAACAATATCCGTATTCATAAAAGATGTTGATAATGATGGCGATGGAGATATTGTTACAACAAATTTTACTGCCTCCTCAATTTCTGTTCTCAAAAATAATGGCAATGGAACTTTTGCGTCCAAAGTTGATTATACAACAGAGGCGCAGCCATGGTCAGTTTTTGTGAGCGATGTAGATGGTGATGGCGATGCAGATATTGCTGTTACCTATATTGGCACGAGCGCGGTTTCGGTTTTGAAAAATAATGGCGATGGTACATTTGCAACGAAAGTAAATTATACTACTGGAACTGATCCTAAGTCTGTGTTTATAAGTGATGTAGATGGCGATGGCGATGGCGATATTGTTGTGGGAAACAAAACGGATAATAATGTATCTGTTTTGAAAAATAACGGCAATGGTACCTTTGCGGGGAAAACAGATTTTCCTTTAGCCGCAAACGCAAACCCGGAATCTGTTTTTCTCACGGATGTTGATGGTAATGGAACACCGGATATTGCTACTGCAAATTGGAATGGACCGAGCGTTTCAATACTCAGGAATATAGAAATTACAAAAGTTGCAGCAATCTCACCAGAACAAAATGCGCTTAATGTTTCACCCTCATCAAATATTCAGGTTACGTTTAACAAATCAATGAATTCAAGTTCAATCACTGATTCAACACTTATTGTGAGTGGTAATGTGAGTGGTAAACATAACGGAAGTATTACTTTCATCAATGGGAATTCTGTTGCTACGTTTAATCCGACAAATGACTTTAAGCGAGGTGAGGTTGTTACGGTGAATGTTACAACGGACGTGAAAGATAACACGAATACGGATGTGCAGACCTTTACAAGTCAATTTACCGTTGAAGTAAATCCAAGTCCGGGAACATTTTCCACCAGAACTACCTATACTACGGGCGGCGGACCGGAATATCCATATGCTGTAGATATTGATAACGATGGTGATGTTGATGTGTTAACTGCGAACTACTCTGGTAGCTCAATTTCCGTGTTGAAGAACAATGGTAGTGGGACGTTCGGTACGAGGGTAGATTATCCTGTTGGTGGAAGTCCGTATGTAGTAATTGCCGGTGACCTTGATGATGACGGGGATGCTGACATCGTTTCATCAGGTACCAATGTTGATTCTGTGTATGTACTGAAAAATAATGGTAACGGAATTTTTGCTTCAGCTATGGGTTATCAAACGAATGGTTATCCCGAGGGAGGACATTTTATGCAAGATATTGATGGTGACGGAGATAATGATATTGTTGCGGGTGGAGGTTTGTCTTCCTTTTCTGTTCTCTTAAATAATGGCGATGGAACATTTGCTCCATTTCTTTCTTCCTTGACAGCAAGCAATCCATATTATGTTACAGGCGGAGATATGAATGGTGATGGATATCTCGATGTTATTGCCGTATGTCCGAGCGGTTCGAAAGTTTCCATCGCACTCAATAATGGCAATGGTACATTTGCAGATAGGGTAGATTATCAAACCGGAAATAATCCGTACTTCGTTGCGGTGCAGGACGTTGATGGTGACGGCGATTTGGATGTTATAGCATCGTTGTATTCCGATGGTAATATTTCTATTTATCAAAATAATGGCGATGGCTCCTTAGGAGCAAGAGTAGATTACTCTTCGGGAATATCTCCGACTGCAGTATTTCTCAGTGATGTAGAAGGAGATGGTGATGCTGATATTGTTGTATCAAACGATGTAAGCGACGCAGCCCAAAACGTTTTGAATCCCAGAATACGAGAATCTCAAACCAAAGTTCAACTGAAAAAAACAACGGGTTCAATTGCAATCCTAAAAAATAATGGTAACGGAACATTTGAAACAAAAATTGATTATGATGGTGGAAGTAGCGCGTGGGGAATTTCTCTAACTGATATCGATGGCGATGGCGATGGCGATATGATTGTTCCGAATTATTATGATAATACAATTTCCGTATTGAGAAATGTGCTTTCTCCTCCGCAAAACGTTTTTGCGCGTGGAGGAAATGAAACCGCGGTTGTAAAATGGGATGCCAACTCAGAAAACGGTTTTAAGCAGTATAATATTTATACAGGAACCACACCGAACCCAACAAGTTTTGTCGGTAATACAACTCCTGGAAATATAAATGAAACTTCTATTGTGGTAAGTGGATTAACAAACGGAACGATAAATTATTTCCGTGTTACTGCAGTTGATAGCGCTGGAGGAGAGAGCAATTATTCCGAACAAGATGCGGCAGTACCGGTTGTTGAAGGAGGAGATGCGATAAGTTTAAATGGGATTAGTGATTATGTAACAGCAAATGTTTCACTGAGTTCGTATAGTCAATTTACTGTTGAAGCGTACGTAAAAATTAACGGACCATTAAACGGATTTATTACCATAGTTGAATTTGGAGACGATTCCCCTTTCTTCGGTATAAATAATGGCACCCCTGTATTTTATCCCGCTGTTTGGGCGACAACGACAATTAATCAAAACCAATGGTATCACCTTGCGTGGGTGTATGACGGAACCAACGCTTATATTTATATAGACGGTATTTTGTACGGTTTTGCTGCAAATCCTGAATTTTCAAAATCAGGAACTGAGATGGGGATAGGTTATCATAACGGTGATGGTCATTTTAACGGTTCCATTGACGAAGTTCGTATTTGGAATGTTGCTCGTTATCAATCGGAAATCAGAGCGTCATTAGGTTCACCCGCGCAGGGCGATGAATCGGGGTTAGTTGCTCTTTATCATTTTGATGAAGGAACAGGGTTCACAGCAATTGATGGCTCGGTTAATGCAAATGATGGAACTCTTATTGGCGAACCAAGTTATGTTGTTTCGCAAGCAATGATTCCATTTATCCCAAAAGGATTTGGCGTAAATTCGCAAGCGAATCAAATCTATCTTCATTGGTATGCTAACACTGAAGGCGATATTCAATCCTACAAGATTTATAAAGGAACGCAATCTCCGGCTGATAGTTTGGCATTCACTGTTTCATCAGCGGCTGAAGATTTCTATGATACCGATGTTCCAAGTTTAATGCCATATTATTATCGTATCACTGCTGTTGATAATGTCGGAAACGAAAGTGATTTTTCCAACGAAGTATCCACAACACCGTTATTTTATAGTTCGGTGAGTGGAATGGTTTGGAATGATGAGAATAGCAATAGCGAAAAAGATGCCGGCGAACTTGGAGTATCGGGATGGACAATTCGTTTGGAAGAGCAAGTCGGAAAACGGAAGGATGAAAATAAAACGTCTGTTACTGATGTTACTACCGATGCCGATGGAAATTATTCATTCACACAAGTTCTTCCGGGATTTTATAAAATCGCGCAAATTAATCTATCAACTTGGATTCAAACTTTTCCGCTCGATTCGGGAGATTATTTTCTTGAAGTGGTAAACGGGGAAAATTACTCAGGGAAAAGTTTTGGAATAGTTCGTCGGGGCATTGTTATTCCTCCCGCGAATGATTCCATTTTTTATTGGAATGATACATCCGTTTGGAGCGGAGGACGGATTCCCACCGCAGAAGATTCAATTGTTATCCCACCGAATATTACTATCATTTTGAACACGGATAGTTTATTGGCTCAAAACAAGTCTGTTGGAACGCTCATTATTTCCACCGGTTCAATTATTCAAGCGTTAGGAAATGACACGTTGCGTATTATTGGAAACCTTATGATAAATGGAACGTTAAACGTTGATTCCGTAACAAACCCGGTTTTTAATTGCGAAGGAAATTTTATTGTCAATGGTGTGTTTCGCCCCGGTCGTTCGCATATTATAATAATAGGAACTACTCAGCAAAAAGTAGGAAGTGGAGGTGGTCCTGGAAAATATACCGCATCAACCACAACCGAATTTTATACAATCACGAACACAAACAGTTTAATGGAAACGCAAGGGAAAATAGTTGTGAATAATGCACTCGTTGTGGATGCTCCATTTACAATGAGCGAAAGTAACGGAGGAATCCCCGATACGATTGTCATTGAAAACGACGACCCGACGAGTGTGCGGGGAAGCGGCACAATACGCAATGGAGCAATGCGCCGCCGCATTAAAGGTCAAACGGGAAAGACAGCAGTCGCGTATCAATTTCACAGTTCGAATACCTCCATCGAAATTGATACCATCGGCAACAACCCCGAGTATGTAACCATCGCAAAGTTCCCCACACTCTCGGCAGATACGTCGCGGTATTTTGC
>JAGXRH010000208.1 GCA_018335975.1 Ignavibacteriales bacterium | reverse complement strand
CTCATCGCGTATTTTCTTACACCACGCACACATAGGAAGTAATCCTTCAAGCGTTTTCACATTCGCCATCGCAGTTTTTAACTCCCGTAACGATTGATGGCTCTGTTCTTCAGCACGGATTCGTTCACGGATTTCGTTTTTCAATTCCGTGTTTAACATTTGCAGTTCCAAAGTTCGCGATTCTACTCGTTGTTCTAATTCTTCATTCGTTCGCAGTAACGCTATATCCGCTTCATATAATTTCTGAGTAAACCGCTGGACTACAATGCTGAAGAAACCGAATAACAATAATACGGTAAGTCGCATTATTAATTTGTCTGCCTGAGGCGCAAACAATTGAGTAAAAAAAGTGTACTCATAAAAGTACCAAGCGTCCACTGCCGACGCTATTACCCAATAGAATACACCGAAACCAATTCCAACAAAAATAAAAAATTGTGGGCTGAATTTTTGGACTGAACTGATGGGGAAATTTTTGTTTATCACCGTAAAAAAAAATGACTATTTCATCTCATTTGGATAACCTCGCCACCGGCAATCAGAACAGATTGGAAGGAAGGAAAACCATTCGTATTCGTGATTGCCGATTGTTCGAAAAAACAGGCGAAGTTCATTTATTCACATTGTTCTTTCTGTTAGAAGGAACACTTAGTTAAAGAATGATGGGTTGAACTCATTCTTTCAAAATCAAAAAAAAATTTGGACGAAACTATCATCTGTATTCTTTCCGGTGCCTCAATTAATAATAAAACCAACGTCAATGAAAAGTGTGCTGGTAAAGAAATTTTTCTGAGAGACTTTGCACCGTTTGTCGCAGAGCCTCAAATTCATTGGATTTATCGAAAAAATAATTTGCACCAAGTGTTTTACACTTTTGGTAATGATGCATCGTTGGTAAATTCGTAAACATTATTACGATGGGTGAATGTGTGGTTGCCCCTAATGATTCCAGAACTTTAAAGCCACTCCCCTCGCCTAATTGAACGTCCAAGATTACAACATCAGGATGTGACACATTGATGTTCTCTATTGCCTCAATCGAAGTTTGGGCAGTACCAATAATTTCAACATCTTTAACATCGGCTAAAAGGGAACGTAATCTCCCAATGACAACAGTAGAATTATCAACAATAAACACTTTCATATTCATCTGCCAACTTAGGCAATCTTTACAGTTTTTTCTTTGTAAAAGATATGTCAGAGGTAATAAAGAAAACATAAGACTTCCCCTTGAAGTTTTGTAAGGGGTGGTCTTACATTGCTACTCATCAATTGTATTTCTGACTATTTGAATGCACCAGTTGAGGAAATGCTATCACTCGACCAACTTATTTTTAATGCTATATCGCGTTAATTCTGCGTTAGATTTCATTTTCATTTTTTCGAGAATTCTGCTTCGGTAGGTACTGATGGTTTTTACGCTTAACGATATTTCCTTTGCTATCTCAGATGCGGTTTTTCCCATTCCCATTAAACACAGAACTTGAAATTCTCTATCAGAGAGTAATTCATGAGGCGGTTTCGTTTGGTCTGTTTCGAAATCGAAAATCAGTTTTTCGGCTAAGGCAGCACTTACGTACTTTCCTCCAGAGTACACACGACGTATCGCTCGAACCAATTCTTCAGGGGCACTTTCCTTCGTCATATATCCCGATGCACCGGATTTTATTGCTCGAGTGGCAAATTGTTCCTCAGGGTACATACTGAGGACGAGGACGTGTAAATTTTTTGATAAATGTTTCAGGTCTTTTAAAATCTCCAATCCTGTCTTTCCAGGCATGGAAATGTCGAGGATGACTACATCTGCGATTTTTTTATGAAGAAAATCAAGCGTCTCCTGAGCATTTTTCGCTTCGCCGATAACGAGCATATCTCGTTGTTCCTCGATAATCTGCTTTATTCCCTGACGAACTACTGCATGGTCGTCTGCTATAAAAATGCGAATCATATACTCTTCCGTTTCATATTCATTTTCTAACTCTCCTCCGGAATTTTTATCGTTACCAATGTTCCCTTCCCTCTCGGAGAAGGTTTATTGATCGTGACCTCGCCAGCAAAAACGGCGGCTCGTTCACGCATTCCTAATAATCCGAACGAATCTGCTCTTGCTAACGCCTCAGGAGATATTCCCTTACCGTTATCCTGAATGGTGAAACGAAATTCCGATGCAGATTTTTTCATGGATATCTTTACTTCCGATGCGTTTGCATGCAACAATATATTTGTTAAACTTTCCTGAACAATTCTGAATACTGCAGTTGCCGACTCTTTATTCAGGGAAACTTCTTCAAATTCTGTATGAAATGTGCATCGTATTCCTGTCCGGTTTTGGTATTCATTAAGTTCTGATTCGATTGCTGCTACGAGTCCGAGGTCATCTAATATCCCGGGACGCAACTGCGAAGTAAGTCTGCGTACAGTTTTTATTGTTGAATCAATAAGCAGGGACGAGGATTCAATTTTTTTTACAAGTTCTTGGTTTTGTTGTTTCGGCAATTTTAAAATTATCCACGCGAGATCCATTTTGAGTCCTGTTAATGCTTGCCCCAACCCATCGTGAATTTCCCGGGCGATGGCAGTACGTTCTTCCTCACGAATGGACTGAATATGAGCGGCAAAATTGCGAAGTTGCTCTCTCGACGAAGTGATTTCATGCTCAATCATTTTGAGCGATGAAATATCATTATCCAACTCAAGAATAGACGCGGGAACTTTTCCGTCATCTGCCCGAAGAAGCCATAAACTTGATACAGGAATGGTTGTCCCATTTTTTCGCTTGTAAATCAATTCTCCTTCCCATTTCCCCGTTGCAAATAATTTTTCCATCATTGTGTCAAACGGCTCACGAAAACGTACTTCGAATAACTTATGAAAATATTTACCAACCGCTTCTGTCTGCTTCCAGCCGAATAAAGATTCTGCTCCTTTGCTCCAAAAAATTATCCTATTGTCAATGTCTCGTATGATAATATTCGCTTTCTCGAGGAGGAGAGAATGTTCGCAAAGAAGAAGAGCGGATTGCTCAGGGTTTATTTTTTTTTTCGTTGTCGCTTTCACAATTACCGGGGACTTTTGTACATTTTTTTAGTTCGGGGTCGGAAAAATCAATTCTCGGATTTTTCCGATGGTTTTACGGGATAGAACTCATAGGAATACCGACGCATACGAGAGGGATTTGGTGAAGTACGCAGATACCAATGTTGTTCTGATACGTCATCATTCGCATTGTATCTATAAACATTTTTTCCATCTATGCGCCCATTATTCGCCGAACGAACTTCTTCTGTGAGACGTCCTTGAGTATCGTATGATTGTTTTAAATCTGCAAAGACATATCGCAGAGTATCCAACGTGGTTTTTTGCATAAGTTTTCCTTTCGCGTTGTATTTGAACAGGGTTTTATTGACAACTTTTCCATCGGTATCGTACACTACTTCTTCAGTTATTTTTTTTGCTGAATACCGGGATTCGATTTTGGAAATTATTCCGCCACTGCTATCGTGAATAATTTTTTCAATACGCTGTCCGTTCCCGTTATATTTATATGACAGCATTTTTAACTGCTGCTTATCACTCACAATTCTTTCTTCGCTCCTCCGCATATTATCATCGTACTCAAAGTACGATTGCACATCAAGGCGTTGTAATGCAAGTTCATTGAGGAGAAAATCCTCATCCTGAATGATAATTCCTGTCGTATCGTTGTAAGAAAAGGTAACGGAATCCTCCGGAAGATAAGTAGAACGTGTTGTGTGTTTTTCTACAAGCAAACCTTCATCGTATATGTATGTTGTCTTCTGCAAAGAATTACCAAGCGGGGTAAACCAAACCTTTGCAACAGTATCTTCAGGGGTAGTGAAAATTGGAAGGATTAATCGCTGGGATGGGATATTCTCCGTTTCTTCAAGTAACGATTCAAAATCTTTTTGAAATAATCGTGTCGAATCTGTGCTATCAATATAAACCCGATAGAGTATTTCCGCAAGTATGTTATTTGAACTGTCAAATTGGAAAAGCCGTTGTTCGCGAATCGTGTTATTAGGAAAGAAAAAAATGCTCTCCACCAAATTTCCGCTCGAATCGAAAAAATATTCTTCAGCAACTTTTCCAAATTCTTCCTGAACGCCAAATTTCAGTTTGTACTCTTTAACGGAGAGAGATTTAAGAACAGGAGTTCGCGCTTCCGCTTCGGCTACTTTTTTCTGCGAGGATGTAGATTCAGTCCCAAGGATAAAGAAGAAGATTGAAAAGTAAATGAAATGAATTATAATTTTTCCCATACTTGGTATATTCCGAAAATGAAAAACCTTCAAGATGAAAAACCTTGAAGGTTCAATAAATTAAAAAGGCGAAGCATATTAATAGTAATCATAGTAATACAGCCATTTACGTTTTGGCTCGTCGAGAAGGTCCAGCCAAGTTTCCTCTTTTTCATTTCCAAACTTATCGAATAAAACAAGATGTGTCCCGGAAACAGTATTTTCTTCTAACTTCACTTGAACTCCCTTATTATCAAAGGTATGTTTTATTCTCGTCCGAATTTTTCCTGTGTTAGTATATTCAATCTCTTCAATTTTTCTTCCCCGCTTATCAAATTTATGCACCCACGTTGTTCCACCGGTTTCGCTCGAGTTTCCGAATTCAGTTTCTCCGGCACTTCGCGTTACTACTTCTGAACGTTCTCCTACCCATCGCTGTTCGGAATGTTGACGATTTCCTTTGAATTTTATATTCCATAAACTTGCAATCTTATTCCCGGCTTTATATACAACTGCCTGAACCTTTTCTTTCGTGCTGATAAATTGGCGTGATTCGGGAAGTTTTTGTGGCGGAAGAGTATTTCCTTTTCGGTCAAAGTGAACAGATTTAATGACCTTACCTGAGCCAACGGGTCGCCCGAAAACATAGGTCTGTTCCAACACCCGCATCGTACGAATTTTTACTTCACTCGACTTTCGGTTTTCAACAACTTGTGAGGTGATGGAGTTTTTCCCCGATGAATTCCTGCACCCAATGAATACGATAACGATTAGAATTGTAACAAAAATTCTTTTCAAGTAAAACTTTCCTTCCTCTATGAATAATTTTCTATGTAAAACTTACGAAAAATGGAAATAGAATAAAAGCAATTCGCTAAAAATCTTGGACGTAATTTTTAAAATAAATCTGAGTTTGAAAAAATTTCGACTTCATTTTTTGTTTACTCATTTTCTTTTGTAAATTCACTCACTTTTTTAAGCGCTTGAGGAATTTCTATGACTACTTTTTATCAAAAAATTATAAACTACTTTATTGTTGTCTTCTTTCTCTGCTCCATTCCCTTTACACTTTTTGCACAGGACGAAGACCCAAACTACCTCTTTTCAGACAACTTTTACGATAATTCGAATAATTGGTTTATTCAGGATGATGCTACTGCTTTCATTCAGGTTGAAGAAGGACAATATATCTTGGAATATTTATTAGAGGAAAAATCGTGGCTCTCATGGCGGGACCTTCCAGCCATTAATAAAGATTTTTCAATCGAAGCGAAAATCGAACACATCAGTGGGGTGGAAAATTATGGTTACGGTCTTGTGTGGGGATTGAAAGATGCAAATAACACCTATGCATTCAACATTTCCGCAGACGGATATTATCAGGTCGGAAAGTGGGACGACGGCAGTTGGTCAAATATTCTCGAGTGGACTTCTTCGAATGATATTCGCCAGGGAAATTATGCCAGCAACGTACTCCGTATTCAAAGGCGTGGCTCGAACTATGAGTTTTACGTTAATGATATTTATCTCACATCTCTTTCGGGGCTTCCGTTTTTCGGAAACAAATTTGGATTCAACGTGAATCGGCATCAACGAATTGCTATTGATTTCGTTAAGGTAAAAAACATTGATGATGTATCATTCGATGAATTTTTGGATGACGAGTCAAATGAAATTACTCTCGATGAAGAAACCTCGTCTATTGTTTTTTTTGACGCTTTCGAAAACAATTATAAGTCCTGGACAACCCAGAACGATAATGAACGATATATTCAGGTGGAAAACGGGTATTATAATTTTGAACTAAAAGAAAACGGACACTCGTGGGCAACATGGCAATACGTGAGTATTTTTGAGAGCGACGACTTCTCCATTGAGAGCGCTATGCGGCACAGCGATGGTATCCGCAATAATCAATTTGGTATAGCGTTCGGATTAAAAGATAACCACAACTATTTTACTTTCTGTATCTCGGACAATGGGTTTTATACGTTTAGAAAAATAGTCAACAACTCGTGGGTAAGCATTATTGATTGGACGCAATCCGATTATATTTATACTAATAACGTTACAAACATTTTAGGCATTCGGAAAAAAGGTTCTCAATTGGAATTTATCATCAACGATAAGTCAGTAAATACCGCCAGCGTAGAATCTTTCTTCGGAAATAATATCGGTTTTACCGTAAGCAACGCACAGCGAATCGAATTTGATTATTTGACGGTAAAAAAATTGCAAACCGCAGACGTAAAATATGATTACTCGAGTTCGGAAAAGAAACCTCCCGTGAAAAAAACTGAGGAAGTGCGAGATGTTTCTCCCCCTTCAATCACGATTACAGAACCGCTTGTTTCCCGTGGAATGAAAGTAGTGCAAAAAGAAAAATCTACCATCATCAGAGGAAAAGCGACTGATGAAAGCGGTGTCTATGAAGTCTTTGTTAACGGTATCGAAGCAACAATATCCTCGGGAAATGAATTTTGGGCAGAGGTGAAATTAGCTGTGGGAGAAAATAAAATCCGTGTTCAGGCAACCGATGTCAAAAATAATTCGGCAGAGGAAGAATTTACTATCGTGCGCGAAAGCGGGCAACAACCTCAACCCCTCGTCTCGGAAAAAAAATCATCTCCGGGCTCACAACTTGGAGGAAAATATTATGCTCTCGTCATCGCAATTCAAGATTACACCGACCCATCCATCAACGATTTGGATTTTCCAATCAAAGATTCAGAGCGATTAAAAAATACTCTCACCGAGTTTTACACTTTTGACGAAAACGATGTAACATTCTTAAAAAATCCCGATAGAAAACAAATCATTCAAACGCTCAGTTCATTCCGCGGAAAACTCACCGTAGAAGATAATCTCCTCATATTTTATGCTGGACACGGTTATTGGGACGAGGATTTGCAACAAGGATATTGGCTTCCATCGAATTCAACCTCAAAAGACCCATCGGAGTGGTTACCCAATAGTACCATTCGAGATTATATTCGAGGAATAAAAACAAAACATACTTTACTACTTGCCGATGCCTGTTTTAGCGGTGGAATTTTTAAAGGGAGAGATGCTTTTCTCAACGCGGATATTTCTGTTCAGGAGACATACAAAGTCCCAAGCAGACGTGCAATGACGAGCGGTTCTCTCAAAACCGTTCCCGATAAAAGTGTGTTTGTCGAGTATATGATTAAACGCTTAAAAGATAACTCAGATAAATTTCTCTTTGCGCAAAAATTATTTGTCAGTTTAAAAGAAGCAGTAACGAATAACAGCCCCAACAGACAAACGCCGATGTACGGAATAATTCAGGAAACGGGCGACGAAGGGGTTGGCGACTTTATTTTTGTACGAAAGTAATCAGATTGGAATTACTAATATGAAACACAAACATTTCTTATTTGTCCTTTTTCTGATACTGATTTCAATCGAATCTCATTCTCAGGAAAAAATCTTACGCGATAGGTTTGAAGATGCTTTTAAAGAAGTAAGCGAAAACAAACTTACGTTACGCTTTTTCAATGCAATCAACGGAAAAGGAATTCCAAATGCAAATGTCAATATTGAAAAAATAGGAGATTTTACAACCGATGATGAAGGTGCTGCATCATTTCCCGTCCCGGAAGAAGATGGCGTTTACAATGTTTCATTCCGCGCAGCAAAATATATTTCTTCAGATTTCACTATTGAAATAATGGCGGGAACGATTTTCTTCAACCGTTACTCTATTTCGCCGCAACTCGATATTCGACATCTCCGTGTTGTGGTGGATTGGGATGAAGAGCCGCGTGATATTGACGCACACTTTATAAAAACAAACGGCTATCACATTTCTTACCGCGATATGAAAACCACTGCCGACGGCGTTGGAACATTAGACCGCGATGATGTTGATTCATATGGACCGGAAACAATTACAATAAAAGAAATTTCGAACAACACATCCTACGAATATTTTATTCACGATTATTCCAATCAATCACATTATTCTTCAACGAAATTATCACAATCAAAAGCGACGGTGAAAGTTTTCGGTGAAGGAAAATTGCTGAATGTATTTCAAATTCCCCTCAATCAAAAAGGAACAGTCTGGCACGTTTTCAAAATTGAACAGGGCGCCATTGTTGAAGTCAAGAAAATTTCCAACGAATAAGAATATCATTTCAGCGCTTCGCTTGAAACTTAAAACTTTACTTTCGGTGCAGTTTGTGCATTACCTTCCGCTTGGAAATATGCTTTCTGTGAAAAACTTCCGAAGCCAGCAATAAATGAAGCGGGGAATTGACGAATGCGCGTGTTGTAATCTTGCACGACTTCATTGAATCGTTTTCGTTCTACGGAAATTCTGTTTTCCGTTCCTTCCAACTGCGATTGAAGCGCGAGAAAATTTTGATTCGCTTTCAAGTCGGGATATTTTTCAATCACAACCATTAAGCGTGAAAGTGCAGATGAAAGTCCTCCTTGCGCTTGCTCGAAACGTTGGAACGCTTGCGGGTCTTTCAATATTTCCGGCGAGACATTCATTTGTCCAACTTTAGCCCGCGCTTCCGTTACACCGATGAGCACCTCTTTTTCGTGTTCGGCATAACCTTTCACTGTTTCAACAAGATTCGGAATTAAATCGAATCGCCGCTGATATTGATTTTGCACTTGACTCCACGCGCCGTTCACGCCTTCATCAAGTCCAACGAGAGAATTGTATGTGGAAACTCCCCACGATACAATGCTGAATGCAGTTAGTAATAATACGCCGACAACGGCGAGAATAATGATAGTTGATTTTTTCATAATGATTTTGTTTTGTTAGTAAATATTTATTTGAAACTTTTTTGGGGCATGAAATGCTCTAATATTTCTTATACAAAATTTTAATGTTGATTTTTTTGGTATGTTCTCTTTGAGCGAATGCTTGATGAATAATTCTTTCTTTCACTTTTTCAACCATGAATTTGAAAATATAAATCTAAATCTTGGAGCAAAGTCTTTTCGGCTATTCTCACTTGTTGTTTGGTACATATCTCGATGTTGTTCTCTTAAACTTAGTTTACGCCAATAATTTGATGATTGAAGCTCTGTTAATTGTACACTCTTAATTTCATACTGCAATTTATTTCTAAATTCTTTTTTAAAATTATCAATACCCGTTAATACATTTTCACAACAAACTAATTTAAAAAATGGATGCGCATAAGCAGGATGAAAATCGTCAAAATGTGGTAGTCGCAGATACTCTTTACCAGTTTTCTTTTTGGTTTTAATACAAACTTCTTCTACATCTGATAAATTTACCAAAGTGCAACCAAATTGATTCCATTCAAATTTAATTCCACACATACTAAAAGTTCGAGAATGTTTATCTATGAAGTTGTATAACAAATACATTGGTATATATCCATTCTCAGTAGAAAATTGTTTAAGTTTTTTAAGTTGTTCGTACTCTCCCTTAAAAGCATGATAGTTTCCATCTGAAGAAATTTTTTTAGATTGAATCGCTATTGGATAATAAAAACCATCCATCAATTGAACATAAATCAAAAGATCATT
>JAGXRH010000207.1 GCA_018335975.1 Ignavibacteriales bacterium | reverse complement strand
TAATTGTCCTGTGAATCGCTGCAACTTTTCCGCCTTCACAACAAAATCCGGGGTAATGCCGCCGCCGCCATAAACAGTCCTCCCAATGCTTGTTTTATATTGTGGACGAGTTGAATCTGCTTCAGCAGTATGCTCAAGATTCTCCCCCTCTTCTTCTTCACGCTCTAATACCTCTTGGCGATATGCGGTTTTATCTTTGCCGTATGGTCGCTGAATTAACCGTCCCGTTGGTGTGTAATATCGAGCAGTTGTTAGCCGAAACGATGCGCCATCGGGAAGGGGAAACTGTCTTTGAACAAGTCCTTTTCCGAATGTTGTTTCGCCCACAATCAAACCGCGGTCCCAATCCTGAACAGCGCCGGAAACAATTTCACTCGCTGAAGCCGAACCCTGATTCACTAACACGATGAGTGTTATATCGTTATACTTTCCCTTACCGCTTGAAAAATATTCTTCATTAAAGGATGCTTGCCTTCCTTTGGTATAAACAATTTTTTTTCCAGCCGGCAAAAATTCATCAGCCATCTGAAATGCTTGTTCAAGATAACCGCCGGGATTGTTTCTTAAATCAAGAATTAGTTTTTTCATTCCTTGTAATTTCAGTTTGTTTACAGCGTCAACAAATTCCTGATGGGTGGTTGCTGCGAAGCGATTCACGCTCACATAGCCAATTTCGCTATCTAACATAAACGAAACATCCACAGTGTAAATAGGAATTTTATCCCGGATGATTTCAAACTCAAGATGTTTCTTTTCCTCCGAGCGGACAATTTCAACACGAACGCGCGTCCCTTTTTTCCCGCGTAATTTTTTAGGAACATTATCACGCTTTATCGCAATAGCAGAGGAATCATCAATCTTTACGATTTTATCTCCGGCTAATATTCCTAACGCTTCACTTGGTCCTCCCGGAATGGGTGATACCACAGTTAATGTATCATTGATAATATCATACTCAATGCCGATGCCTTCGAATGAGCCCTGGAAATCTTCATTTACTTTTTGCATTTGCGAAGCAGGAATATAGACTGAATGTGGATCAAGTTCCCCCAACATTCCGTTAATCGCTGCTTCGACAAGTTTTTGCGTGTCAACTTCGTCAACGTAATTTTTGTTCGCGTTATTCAGAACTTCGGCAAACTTATTCATTTGCTGATAGATGTTATCGCCGGAAATTACGCTTTGAAGAGCTACCCCTAAAAAGAGCGCCGCTACTGTAAGAACAGTAACTGTTAGAATAGAAAATTTCTTTTTCAACATAAATATTTAATGGTAATGCAATTATTCATCGAAATTTCATACCTCGATGATTGATTCGGCACAAATATAATAAAATTTAGTTTCCACAGAGAGATATGCTCGTCACCGAATCGGACTCCACCGACGAGAGTACGATTTTTTTAGAAAAAAAACCCACATAGCATTTAAGAACCATTGCGATAAAATTCGGATATATCCCGATGTACGATACCGTCGCGGTGATTCATACACGACATTTTTTTTTAAAAATGCTATTACCCCTTTTTTACGAAGCCGCGAAAAAAAATCAAAATCTTCTCCTGCGGGCATTGTTTCATCATAGCCATTCGTTTGTTCGAACATCTCCTTCTTGACGATATGACATTCACCGCGCCCCATTCCGATACCAATCACATTCAAAAACCAAAACCAATTATTGATACACCAATGAATCAATCTGTCGCCAAATAATTCTTCTTCGGGCCAAACGTACACTGCGCAAGTAACTCCAACAACATCTTCTTGTTCGATTGCAAAAATAATGTTTTGAAAAAATGTTTCAACGTTTTTTAACAATGTATCGGCATTCAAAAAAACGAGAATTTTTCCATTTGCACTTTTCCCTCCTCGATTTCTACCAATGGCAATATTTTCTTTCAAACTATTTTCCTTTAGAACTACAACTGATGAATACTTTTTTGCAATGGAAATAGTTTCATCCGTACTTCCTCCATCGCTGACAATTATTTCAAGGTGAAATTTATTTTTTATTTCATCGGTAAA
Organism: Ignavibacteriales bacterium; assembly: GCA_018335975.1. GTDB lineage: Bacteria > Bacteroidota > Ignavibacteria > UBA10030 > F1-140-MAGs086 > JAGXRH01. The sequence continues at coordinate 7,309 of JAGXRH010000207.1, read as the reverse complement.
CTGAGCAAGCGTTCGTTCAAGAAGTTTTTCCTCATTCAACGTTGGAATGATAACAGAAATTTTTGGTGATGCGTTTTCCATTACCATCGGAAACCATAACCGACAAATGACGGCGTAATGCGAATCATCGGCGAGGGAAAATGAAAATAATTCAAAACGTGTTTTACGGAATTCACAAAACTTCCTTCGAGCGGAATTGCTTCAAAGTCATAATCGAGAGCGAGATAAATTTCGCTGTGTTTATTTTGCACATATATATTTTTTACGCTATATCCAATTGCGATGTTGAAAAATTTCGAGAAAAAATTTTCTGAACCAAATATCATTTGCGGCAGTTTTGCACTTAACCAAAAGTACTGGCTCTCGTAATCATCAATCACCGTTTTATGAATCGGACCAACGTTTCCGGTTTTTATAACGCTGTATTTCCACGTAATATTTTTCAGGAACGGATATTCATTTTGCATCAAGGGAAAATAGGAACCGGTAACGTCTGCAATTGCATCACCGACAGAAAATCCCAATTCAGGATGTGTTCCATCTTCGACTTCGACGTACAATTGAAAAAGTAACGCTATACTTCCACCATAGAAAAATGAATTTTTTCGTTCAACTCCCGACCAAATAAATGAATGGCTCACAACATCGCTCATCACAAAAGAAAAATAATTGTGCCCCAATTTATCTGCGTGTAAAACTTTTCTTCCGTCGGCATCGCCAGTATGAAAATGCACTTTATCATCTCCCTTCCACCATGCATCGTAATTCTGAATATGTCCCGCAACAATAAACGTAGCCGCAGTTCCGGATACAAACGCAAGACGAGTTAGATTTATTTCGTGTTTTTCGGTTTGTACAGAATCAGAAATCGAAAAAGTATTCTCGCTCAAAACAAAAAATAACGGAACTGTAAACACCAACGTCCTCATTTGAATTTCTTTACTGAAAATTTAAATGAAGTTTCAAATATTTTCTTTCCTCCGATTTTCCACAACGGCATCAAACATGAACCTTGATACACACGCTCAAATCCATCTTCCGAAAGCGAAACTGTTTCAACGGGAAATCGCCACAAAGTTATGGGCATCTCAAATTGAAATTCAACTTCGATGTTCAGCCATTCGTCAATCATTCTGAGTGAAGAAACATTTTCTACTTCTCCCTCACTTCGCAAATGAAAATCTTTCGGTTTCTTTTCATTGATGAGAAAATATCTATCATCCAGATTCCCGGCAGAAAGTGTGAGATTCCATTCACTTCCGAAAATAACATTCGGAAGTTTTTCTTCGCTTTCTATTTTATAAACAATTTCGAGTTCCGCACCTGATTTCGAAATGGAAATTTTCTTTTCTAATGAAATCGGAATTTCATTTTTTCGGGAAACGATTGTTTCGTTTCTCTGTAACAAAATTTGAAAATTATTTTCATTCTCAATTACAGATGAAGAATATTTTTCTTCTGCAAAGTTTGAAATCATTTTCCATTTCTGTTGAACAAAATCATCAAACGAAGTTTTTGGTTCAAAAAAATGTTCAATCAAAGAAAGTCGACGAAATCTGTCTTCAATCAGATATTGCTCAATTCCTTCTTCTTTTGTTTTCACCAAATCGTGAATTGTTGCAACTTCGTTTTCATCTTCTACCTTTGCTTCCAAAACTTTACGATGATAACCTTCTTTTCTTCGAGTTACAACATCGCTTAAATTATGTGCAACTGTTTTGAAATCAATTTCGGCTATTTCTCCGCCAAGCGATGGTTTCAAAAATACATTGAGCGATTCAGTTGATACACAAATTTCTTTTTGTCCGTCTATATCAATATCAATTTCTTTCAACTCAACTTTATTTTGCGAAATATTTTTTTGCGCTTCAATTAAATTTTGAAAAATCGGACGGCGTAACCAAGGCAAATACAAACCGCCAAAAACTCCATGCCAATAAATATCGTTGCATTGCGCTGTATGTAAATGTTCTTCCGCTTTTTGAAATGAAACGTTACGTATTGTTTGTGTAGAAATTTGTTTTGAAATATTCATCATTCGTTTGTGCAGCCAATTGATTTCGGAATATTTGTAGGAAAAATTTTTCCAGTATCCCCCGCGTACAAACCGTTTATTCTTTTCAAAAAGTTTTTTCTTTTCTAATTGTTTTTCAAAATCTTCGTATTCTTCAAACGCTTGTGTTGGCAATGCCCAATGCAGCATTTCTGAATATGATGCAGTTGGTAAATAAATTGTTCCAATTGGTTCAACAAATTGAATTGTTTCTCCAAAGCTTTTTGTTTGAATCCAAGAAGAATTTTCGTTCAACATTTCAAAAAAATGTTCAAGCCATTTTTTTTCGAAAACAAGTTCGTGGGTTTTAGGCCACACACCAAACTTTTCTCCATCATCGCCGTAAACTAAGAGTTTCGGGTTTGAAGTCGCAAGTTTATAGTTTTCAGATTTCCCACTACTGACTACTGACTTCTGACTACTGACTTCTTCTTTCTCGATCAAAGATAGTTCTTCTTTCAGATTCTCAATCGTATGAAACGGAATTGCATATCGCATTTGCATACTCATTGGAAAAATTTTGAGAATGTCACCTTCATTTTCTGTGAGATAATATCCGCGAAGCTGTTCTTCTTCTAATCCCGCGTAGAAAAAATGTGTATCATCGAGCATTGTAAATTCAATTCCCGCTTCGACAAGAGAAGAAACAAGTGATTGTTCCCAAACACGTTCAGTGAGCCAAATGCCTTTTGGTACTGTTCCGAAATGATTGTTTAAATACGCAGAAAGTTTTTTGATTTGCGAAACCTGGTCGCGTTTGGGAATGGAAGAAAAAATCGGTTCGTAAAATCCACCGCCAAGCATTTCTACTTGTTCGCGCTCAATAAGTTTTTTGAGAAGGGGAAAAAATTCTTTTCGATATTCGCGAATCCATTCAAGAAGAATTCCGGAATAATGAAGCGAAACTTTTATGGTAGGAAATTTATCGAGTGTGGTGAGAAACGGTTTGTAGGATTTGGCATACGCTTCTTCAAACACCTCGCCGAAATTTCCGACGGGTTGATGATTGTGAAGAGCGATGAGAAATTGCATAATGAGTAACTCTTCGACTGCGCTATGCTACGCTCAGAGTGACGTTTTGAAAATCATTTGTCATGTTGAGCGGAACGAAGTGAAGTCGAAACATTATTTCTCCGGTTTCATATGAGGAAATAAAACCACATCACGGATGGAATGTTGATTGGTGAGAAGCATCGTGAGTCTATCAATTCCCATTCCGAGTCCCGCAGCGGGAGGCATTCCGAATTCCATTGCGCGTAAAAAATCTTCGTCGAGAACTTGTGCTTCGACATCACCGCGTTCTTTTTGTAACATTTGCTCCTCAAAGCGAGCGCGTTGTTCAATCGGGTCGTTGAGTTCGGAAAATGCGTTGCAGACTTCTTGCGCGTTGATAAAGAGCTCGAAGCGTTCCACAAGTCCATCTTCGCTGCGATGACGTTTTGCAAGAGGCGACATTTCTACCGGATAATCAGTTATGAAAGTTGGTTGAATTAAATGCTGCTGAACCTTTTCGGAAAAAATTGAATCAATTATTGTTCCGCTCGAAGCGATTTTATCAACTTCAACGTGAAGTTCTTTTGCAACTGCGCGAAATTCGCTTTCATTTTTTCCACGAAGATTTTTTCCGGTGTATTTTTCAATCGAATCAAACATCGTAAGTCGTTGAAACGGCGCAGAAAAATTTATTTCATTTTCACCAACCATACTTTTCAACGAACCGTTGATTGCATTCGCTGTCTCTGCAAACATTTTTTCCACCATTTCCATCATCCAGATATAATCTTTGTACGGAACGTACACTTCCATCATCGTAAATTCCGGATTATGATTTCTATCCATTCCTTCGTTCCGAAAATCTTTCGAGATTTCGTACACTCCATCAATTCCGCCAACGAGTAAACGTTTCAAATACAATTCATCGGCAATGCGCAAATATAATTGTGTATCAAGCGCGTTGTGATGTGTAATGAACGGACGAGCAAATGCGCCGCCGTATAATGGTTGAAGAACGGGAGTTTCCACTTCGAGAAATCCTTGTGCGTCCAGAAAATTGCGAATTGATTTGATGATACGAGCGCGTTTGTAAAAAACTTCGCGAACATTTGGATTGACAATCAAATCTACATAGCGTTGACGATAACGAAGTTCTTTATCGGAAAACTCATCGAAGGTAACTGTGTTGCCTTGCTCGTCTGTTTTTTCTTTTACAATCGGAAGCGGGCGAAGTGATTTTGAAAGAACTGAAAAATTTTCTGCGTGAACAGAAATTTCTCCCATTTTCGTTTTAAAAACATAGCCGTTCACTCCAACAATATCACCGATGTCAAGAAGTTTGAACGCATCGTATTTTTCGCCGATATCATCTTTCCGCAAATAGATTTGAATTCGACCTTTTGCATCTTGAATGTGGCAGAACGATGCTTTCCCCATTCTTCGCAACGACATAATTCTGCCGGCAATTGCCACACTTTTCTTTTCAGTATCAGAAAATGAGGAAAGGATATCAGACGAAAAATCCGTACGAGAAAATTCGTACGGATAAGGATTGATGCCGAGTTTTTTGAGTTCGTCGAGTTCTTCTCTTCGGCGTTTCATCAGCACGTTGATATCGTCAACGTGAATAGTTTCCTGTATCAAAATTTACACCTCAAAATAATAGTTTAACTCCCAACTTTTTTCATAGAAATAAGTAACGCTTGAAATTCTTTCGTCTTATGAAGATTTTCGAAATCCGGATCTGTTGCAACCCAATCGCTTTGCCTATAGCCGAGACTAACCGCCTTTCGAAGGTATTTTATTGCGTTCGGGATATCATTTAAGATCGAATATGTTGCAGCAATTTGATATTGAACCTGAGGATTTTCTGGCGCATCTTTTATTGATTTTTGAATAATCTTAAGTGCCGATTCTTTATCACCGATCCTCGCTTTCACAATTCCCAGTAACATATAGAATTCTTCATATCCTGATATTTCAGAAGGATTTTCTTTTGTAATATCTGTATAAACTTTCTCGGCTTTATCATATTGTTGATAAGCCTCAGCTTTTTTTCCTGATTTTTCTAAAACGATTCCGTGGGAATAATATGCAGATGCCACAAAATCTAGAAGAACAGTGTTCCTGGGAGATTCCTCTAATCGTTTAGAAAATAATTCCTCTGCAATTTTATAACTTTGCAATGCACTATCAATTTCGCTAAGAATCCGATAACTGCGACCGAGATACATCATTAATTCAGGTTCTGAAAGATAGTGAGGATATTTTTTTATTGTTAAAATCGCCTCGCGGGGCTTCCCTATCGAACTTTGAACCATTGCTAATGTTCCATAAGTTACGGGATATTCTTTCGAAAGTTCAAGCACCTTCTCGATCACGACTTCTGCTTCAGTCCACCGTCCAAGATTCAGTAATGCAAAAGCTTTCATTTCATAAGCGTCAACAGTTGGTTTCCCTGAAGCAGATAAAGCGTTCGGATTTAACTCAATGGAAAGATTAAAGTATTCAAGTGCTTTTTCATTATTCCCAAATTGTAAGTATGCTCTACCTACGCTATTAATGACTCTGTAATCATTTTGGCCGATATGAATAGCTCTTTTAAAGTGTGCTTCTGCGTCAGTTTGTTTTTGTTGCATCAGAAAACTTTGACCTAGGCCAAGATAGACATCTCTGTTAAGGGAATCTTTATCAAGAGCCTGCCTATATAATTGAACAGCGTCTGGTACTCTATCAAGTTGGAGATAAAGTTTTGCGAGACTAATATATCCGACTATATTATCTGGTTGTAGATCAAGAGCACGGCGATAAGATTTTTCTGCTTCCGAAATTTCTTCTTTTTGTAAATACATGTCACCCAATTGCAAATATCCCTGAATTTGGTCTGGCTGATACTCAATAGCTTCCTTCACCACCGTTATTGCAGAATCTACTAACTTCTTTTTCATTAGTGCGCGACCTTTCCCCAGATAAAAGAGAGAGTTACTCGGACTTCGTATGATTGCCTGTTCATAATAGTTGAGAGCCTGATCTAGATCTTTCCTCTCATAAACCGACCCTAATAAATAGTACGAAATGGCATCATTCGTGTTTAACTCAATTGCTTTATTCAATGCATCAATGTCTTCGGTATAATTTGCAGCAAGTGGCGGTGCCATGGAATATACTGCACCAATGACGCGGTATGCTTCACCTAATTGTGGGTTTAACTGCTGTGCCCGTTGCGCGTTTTTTAAACTCTGGTCGAGCAACGTTTTTCCACCAGATCCATACAAACTGTAATGAAGCCATTGTGCGTAAGCAAGTTCAGCAAAGCCCAGTGAAAATGTCGTATCAAGCGTAACCGCTTTTTCGAACATCTGCATGGCAAATTCATTATCGCGTTTTGTATTTCGTCGCAAATAATCCAACCCGCGTAGGGAAAAATCGTATGCTTTGGAATTCACTTGTGTTTTTGCTGCAATCGCCGCCTGTTGTTCTTTTGTTACCGTAATGCGCAACTCTTTTGCAATGGAACCGGCGAGACGCTCCTGCACACCAAGAATATTTTCCTGAGAAAAATCTTCGTCTAATTTTCCGGTAGTTTTCTTCGATTTTTGATTATCATAAATCTCATACGTTATACGAACTTTATCTCCGGCATTCCTGACTAACCCTTTAATAACATATCGGACAGATAGATCTTCTGCAATTTTAGGAAGTTCTTCCTCAGTATTTTTGTAGCGATAAACAGCGTTACGGTCAAGAACGAACAACCCTTTTATGGACCCAAGTGAAGAAATTACTTCGTCCGTTATACCATCAACAGCATACTCTTCAAGTTTGGAATTATTTTCGAACGGTAAGACTGCAACACGTCCTTCAACTTCTTTTAAAGTATAAATGTCTAACCATGCAAATCGTTCTGCCCGAAATTTTTGTAATCCGGGATATTTATCAAACGGGAGAATGAGAAATGCTGCAAACAGTAACAAGGGAATGCCGAAGGATAATCTCTTCTTCCACTCCCTCCGACGCATAAGGGTTTTAAAAATTAGCCATTGTGTGGCAAATTGGCTTCGTCCTTTTCCGCCACCAACAATTATCTGGTAAACTTTTACCGCTTCTTTGATATTTTTAAGTTGAGGGGCGCCAAGGGAAAGATAGGGAAGGTTAATTTTATTTCTGACTTGCTGATAAACGCTTTCAGAAATATTGATACCGCCCGGTTCTGCCATTGACTGTATGCGTGAAGCAATGTTCACACCGTCGCCGAAAACATCT
>JAGXRH010000206.1 GCA_018335975.1 Ignavibacteriales bacterium | reverse complement strand
TTATAGTGTAAAAGCATATCCAGTTCCTCCGGGAAATAAATGCGCATTTTGAGTTCGTCCCGTTCCTCCTTTCCATCCGGGAAAACGTAATACCATTGCACGGCATTTATTTGTGTTGCAGAATCGTACGTGCTTCCCATCGAAAGTCGGATTGTTCCGCTCCCGTTATCGCGGGAAAGTTCTCCAACAAACTCCGGTACGGAAGAATTTTTTGCCAGCAAATCCATTCGCGGGTTGATAAAATCGAAAATAAATTTCCCGCGCGGCTGCAAATGTTTTTTTACACAATCAAAAAATGCTTCTGCATCTTCGCGGTAATGAAGATGCGCGAACGAATTAAACGGAAGAATGACGACAGGAAATAATTTGTTGAGGGAAAAATTTCTGCAATCGCCTTGCACCCATTCAATGGCAAGATTTTTTTTTTGCGATTTTTCCCGTCCGCGTTGAAGCATTTCGTTTGAAATATCAATTCCGGTAATGCGAAACCCTTTTTCCGCGAGAGGAATGGTTACGCGCCCGGTTCCGCACATCAGTTCCAAAACTTCGTTCCCATATTTTTTTATCTGACGTGAGTAAAACGGAACATCTTCGGTAAAATGTTCATACCTGCTGTCATACAACTGCCCATCGTAATAAAAAACTCTTTGTGATTCTTGCACCAACAACCCTTTACTTGTAATGTGGAACTGACAATCGGTAACCTATTTTCCTTTCCATTCCGCTTTTCGTTTTTCCACAAATGCTTTCATTCCTTCTTTTTGGTCGTCGCTGGCAAACAACAAATAGAAATTCTTGCGCTCAAATTCTAATCCGCTTTCAATTGTTGTATCGAATGATTTGAGAATCGCTTCTTTCGCAAGCCGAACAGCAATCGGTGGTTTGCTTGCAATTTCTTTCGCAATGTTTTTCGCTTCTTTCAAATAATATTCAACGGGAACAACTTTATTGATGAGTCCCCATTGCAATGCTTCTTGTGCAGAAAATATTTTTCCCGTGAGAACAATTTCCATTGCTTTCACTTTTCCGACTGCGCGAGTTAATCGTTGCGTTCCTCCAGCGCCTGGCATTACACCGATATTTATTTCCGGTTGTCCGAATTTTGCCGTTTCACTTGCTACAACGATATCGCACGTCATTACAAGTTCGCAACCACCGCCGAGAGCAAATCCGCTTACTGCCGCAATGATTGGTTTTTTGATTTTACGAATTTTATCCCAACGTGCAAACTGGTCGCGGTTCAACATATCCATTGCCGATGCTTCCGCCATTTCTTTTATATCCGCACCGGCGGCAAATGCTTTTTCGTTTCCTGTTAAAATTATTGCTCGTACTTCATCATCTTTGTCAAGCGTTTCAAGTGCATCAACAAGTTCTTGCATCAGTTGCATATTGAGCGCGTTCAAAACTTCTGTGCGCTGGAATTGAATGGTTGCGTACAGATTTTCTTTTGTTACGGAGATGGTTGTGTAGTTCATTGTTTTCGTTTGTTGGTTAGTTCATTGGCTCGTTAGTTCGTTCAAAAAATGAAGAACAAATTAACTAACGAAAAAAATCAAGAAGTAATTTCCCAAAGGCAATTTTATCCTCTTCATTCAAATTTCCAAGCCGTTTGATAATGACGCTGTTATGAAGTGTTGCGAATTTCATCCTAATCAATGAAGGTTTTGGAAGTCCAGCGGTTTGCCAATGTTTGATATGATAATCGCCCACTCGGAGAGGAGAATGAAGTTGACTTGTAACGAATGCGATTACTACTTCGTCAAATTGGTTATACTCGTTGGGAGAAATGATAAGCGCGGGGCGTTGCTTTGTTGTCGTTAAATCGGTGAAGGGAAACGGAACGAGAACGATGTCCCATTTTTCAAAGTGTGTCGTAGATGGCATCTTCTTTATTATTCCATTCCGCGAAACTTGGTTCGGAAAGTTTCATTACTTGCACGTGTTCACTCGCCATATAATTCTTGTTGAGATATTCGCTGAGAACTTCCGTGATGAGATGTTCGGTTGTTTCTCCGTTGTGTTGTGCGAGTGTAGAAAGTTTTTTCACTTTCGATTCTTCGATGTCAAGAAGCATTGTCATAGGGTTTTATATTTTTTACCGGCAAAAAATATGGAAAAGAGAAATGATATTCAAGATTTGTTTGTTGGTTTATTCGTTGGCTCGTTAGTTCGTTCTTGATTTCTAAAATGCGGAACAAATAAACTAACGAACCAGCAAACCAACAAACGAATGAACGAAATCCATCAAAATTTTTTAATTGAAAATTGAACCGCTTAACTCAACGAAATCATTTTCCTTTTCGTAATTTTTCACTCGAAATAATATTATTTATGAAACGAACACTACGATTTCTTTTTCTATCAATTCTTCTTTGTCTTTCCTTCTCGTGCGGAACAAAACAAGAACAACCGAAAACCGCAATGCAAGACTCCACACAACAACAAAATTCTACGCAGGTTTCCCGCAAAGATGATTTAGTGAAATGGCTCGATTCGCTGGAAACGCAGTACGAGCAAGCATGTTTTGCAATGGGAATTGCGAATTGGAACAGTTATTCCAAAGAAGGCGCTGCAGATTTAGACGGAGCAAAGAAAAAATTCGCGAACATATTTTTGAACGAAGACTCACGAAAAATAATTCAAGAATGGAAATCGAAAATTACACCGAATGTTGACCCAACACTTTCACGGCGAATGGAAATGTGGAATCGCTGTTTCATTGGTGGAGCGATTTATGCTGATTCGGAAATTGCCGCGCTCGAGAATAAATTGCAGAAAGCGATTACCGATTTTCAATTTACATTGGATGGAAAACCGATTACACGCGCACAAGTGCAAACGCAACTCAAAACAGAAAAGAATGCCAAACGCCGACAACAACTTTGGCTTACCACTTCTCAACTTTCTGAAAAAGTAAAAGCGGATTTGATTGCATTGGTAAAACTCCGCAACGAAAAAGCAAAACAATTTGGCTTTCCGAATTATTATTCTCTTTCACTCTACTTAAACGCAATTGATGAAGTGTGGCTTTTGAAAACGCTCAACGAACTTACCGACCAAACCGATGAGATGTTTCAAAAGTTTGTGAAGATGACGAAGAAATCCACAGCAGTGAAGAAAGTCGGACCGTGGGATTATGATTTCGCGTTGCGCGATGCGGTTTCGCTTTCCGATAAATATTTTCCGAAGGATTCTGTATTTCAAACGATTCACAAATTGGAAAATGCAATTGGTTTTCCAACGGATTCGCTTCCGATTAAAGAAGTGGTGAAAGATATTCCGTACGGAGGATTATCGCTTGCGCTTAACATTCCGAAAGATTCGCGCTTTCTCGTCAATCCGGCAACGGGAAAAGGATTTTATCAAGTTGCGTTTCACGAGTACGGACATTCGTTGCAAGCGGTGCTCACAAAAGATTCCATTCCGATTTTGAAAGGATACGAATGGATTCCCGGCGCGCAGTGTGGAGCGTTTGCAGAAGGAATGGCGGATGTGCACGGCGAATTTACCGATAATGAATTGTGGCTGGAAACATACACGAACGCAACGGATAACGAACTGCAAAATTATATGGCGGGACGCTGGCTTCCGACGTTGTATCGTTTGCGTTCGCTGCTCAAAAACTTTTTCATCGAATACGAGATGTATAAAAATCCCGATGAAAATATTTATTCGCCGGGGCGAATTGATTCGATTGAACATGCGATGTTCAAAAAATATTTGCTCGTGGATTTGGATTCCGTTTCCGTTGCAAAAAAGTTAGAAACAATTCCATCCACATTTGCCGCTTCGATTTGGTACACGAGTTATCCGTGCTACTATCAAAATTATATTCTCGCTGCGATGATTGCAACACAAACGCACGAAGCGCTGAATAATAAATTTGGCGAAGAAATAATTTCCAACCCGAATATTTCCGCGTGGCTCATTAAAAGTTTTTATGAACAAGGCGAACTCATCGAGTGGAGCGAAAAAATCCGCGAAGCAACGGGCAAAGGTTTGGAAACGGGAGCGTATCTGAGAAAGTTGGGAGCGATAAAGTAAATTGATTCATTGAATCATTTGCTGATTGACGATTATAAAAAAAAATGAAATCAAGTTTTCTTAAATTTAGATGAGAAAATCAATAGAAATTATTGTTGATGTTCTTTCAAACTCTATCGTCAATACTATTACCGGCGATGTATTTGATACAGAAATATTACGAATTGGAACTTCAGATTATCCGCAATTAAAACACGGATGGAATTTCGATTGGATTGGAGAAACAAAACACGCCGAAGTTTATAAACTTACGGTTGCAAATAACTATTCCATTATACAAGGCTTGATTAGTTTGAATGACAACGAAAACCATATCGCAATTTCGCTTATTGAAAATGCAAGATTCAATATTGGTAAACATAAAGTGTACGAAGGAGTAGCTGGAAACCTTTTTGCATTTGCTTGTAAATCTTCTTTCGATAGAGGTTATAAAGGTTATGTTGCCTTCTATGCAAAATCAAATTTAATTGAACATTACCAGAAAACGCTTGGCGCAAAAAGGGTCGGGAACTCGCAATTAATGATTTTAGATAATACCGTTGCACAAAGTTTATTACAACAATATTTTTCAAAATGAAACAGACATCTATTATTAAAGAACCGGAAGGGGTAATTTTTCTTGTTGAACATAAACGACTTTCTCAAGAAGATAAAGACTTGATTACTGAATTCATCGAGAAAGACAAATCAAAGAAAAGAACGCTCTCTCGCCCTTTCAAAACATTACGAAAATATTCACATCATTCTCTTTCAGTCGCGATCAAATAATTTTTAGGAGGAGTGGTGGAGTTTTGGACAAATGGATAAATAAGATGAATAGAAAAGTTCTATTATTTTTTGTCGTGCTCAGTTTTTCAATTCTGTTAGGAAGTTGTTGCAACGAAAAAAGATTATATACGATTTAACAGCCTCTTTGTCCAACCCCAAACTTTGCATAAATTGATTAATCCAGACAGTACTGTATTACCCTCTGAATTTTCCCTTTATGTTGATCTTGATGGAAAATATTATAGCAAAGGATTTGACATTAGTGATATATTTTCTTCTAAAGCATATGCGGTTTCGCCATGCCGAGATGGGAGAAAAGGTTCAAAGGAAAAGATACAAAGTTTTGTTATCACAAGTGATGCAGACATCGATTCACAATATGTTGCCGGTACTGAACTTAACTCATTATTTAAATACAAGCAGCATCTATTTTTTTCAGGACAAAACACTAATGATACATCGTTAAGACCAATAGATCCCAATTTTTTGGAGACTATGAGATTGGGTTTTGGGGAATTACTTATGTTACAAACAAATCGCATTAAAGACTCTGTTCATACTTTTTCAGTAGTTATACGATTATCAAACAGGCGAGCATTTAGTGCATCTACTTTTCCGATAAGATTCAAATTCAACAGATAGTTTACAAAGCATACTTTGATTTTTTACCGTTCAAATAAATTCCAATTTCGAAATGCAAAATATTTTGTCTATGACCCATAGGGAAATTGGAATTTGTGTTTTATTTGTACTTTGGTGCGCATTTTTTTTTTCATCTTCAATCTAAAATCATAAATCTAAAATAGAAAATTTCTTTCCCGAATTCTTTCTATATTTTCCACAAGAAATTTCGCATTTACAATGACGCTTACTATTGATTTACCGGAAACGATACCAACATCGGGCAACTTTCAACCTCTGTACTTAAAGAATGCATTAATCGCAACGCTCTACAATGCCGGCAACATTACTGAACGAGAAGCATGTACCATTCTTGGAACAACGCGGCGAGAATTTGAAGATATGCTGCCGCAGTTCGGTTTATCAGTTCTCGGGGATACACAAGAAGAAATTGGACAAGAATTGCACGCATAACTTATGGCGACAATTGTCGTAAGTGATACGGGTCCGTTAATTTCTCTTGAAAAAATTTCCAATGGATTTAACCTCATAAGAAAACTCGAATACAAAATTCTTATTCCCCCCAAAGTTCTTGAAGAGGTGAGTGAAGGATTTATACCCAAAGAAAGATATGTACAACATTTCGCAATTGAAGATATTGTTGAAATTGTTAAGATGGCTTCCACTCCTTTGATACAGCATAATGAACGTTTGCACGAAGGAGAACGGCAAGCGATTACGTTGGCAAAATCCCTGGATGTCCCTTTGTTGATAGAAGAAAAATTCGGCAGAGAAGTCGCAAAAGTAATCGGGTTGAAATTCTATGGTATCGCAGGACTGATTCTCAAAGCAAATAAACAAAAGACAATAACTCTACATGAAGCAAAGAGTTGTTTTTATCAATTAGCAGAAGCAGGAAGAATCAGTAGAAAACTATTTCTTGAACTTGAAAACGAGTTAAAATAATTTACCTTTCACTATTCCATCACTCCATTTACTTCAATCTAAAATCATAAATTTAAAATAGAAAATGGGTTTCAACTGTGGTATCGTCGGCTTACCAAATGTCGGCAAATCAACTTTATTCAATGCAATCACTGCGGCACAAATTCCCGCAGAAAATTATCCGTTCTGCACGATTGAACCGAACGTCGGTATCGTCGCTGTTCCCGATAAACGCATTGATGATTTTATTAAAATGTATTCGCCGACGAAAACAATTCCTTCGACGATTGAGTTTGTTGATATTGCGGGACTTGTAAAAGGCGCGAGCAAAGGCGAAGGACTCGGCAATAAATTTCTTTCACACATTCGGGAAACGGATGCGATTTGCCACGTGGTGCGATGTTTCGATGATGAAAATGTTGTGCACGTTGAAGCGAGCATCAATCCTAAACGCGATATTGAAATCATTGAGACGGAACTTATTTTCAAAGATTTGGATACGGTGGAGAAAAAATTTTCCGATGCGGAGAAACGTTCCAAAGGCGGTGATAAAAAAATAAAAGCAGAAGCAGATTTTTACAAAACAGTGAACGAGCATTTGTTGAAAGGAAGATTAGCGCGATATTTTTCCGTTTCCAATCAGGAAGAAGAAATGCTGATGCGCGATTTGCATTTGATTACCAATCGTCCCGTAATGTATCTTGCCAATGTTGACGAAAATAGTTTGACGAAAGAAAACGATTACGTGAAATCTGTTCGCGAAATTGCGGCAAAAGAAAATGCGAAAGTCGTTGTTGCTTGCACAAAACTTGAAGCGGAAATTGCAACAATGCCCTATGAAGAGCGTGAAGCATTTTTGAAAGAACTCGGAATTCCCGAATCCGGTTTAGACCAAGTAATTCACGAAGGATATGCGCTGTTGGATTTGATTACGTTCTTTACGTGCGGACCGAAAGAAGTGCACGCATGGACAGTAAAACGCGGCTCAACTGCACCGCAAGCCGCGGGAGTAATTCACACCGATTTTGAAAAAGGATTTATCCGCGCGGAAATTATGAAACACAAAGATTTACTCTCTCTCAAAAGTGAACAAGCGGTAAAAGAAAAAGGATTGCTCCACATCGAAGGAAAAGAATATCTCATTGAAGATGGCGACGTTGTGCATTTCAGGTTTAATGTGTAAAATGATTTTTTGAATTCGTATCAACTTTTGTAACGTGAGTAATATTTGGTAATTTCTCGCGCAAAAATTATCTAAAATCTGGAGAGGAAATAACAATGTCAAAATATATTTTGTTGTTCAGCGCAGTAATTGCAATTATTTATTTCAACAGTTGCAAAGGTCCGCAAGGTCCTGCGGGAGTTAACGGTAACGACGGACTTACTGACCCAAAAATAAAACCGAAAATAATTTACACTTTCCCGGCAGCAAATTCTGAAGGACCATACGAAGATGATGCCTCGCGAATTCAGTTTCGCTTTAACAAAATAATGGACAGAGTTTCCGTTAAGCGGGCAATAACTCTTTCATCGTCTGTTGGTGGAATCTATACAGACTCGAACTACATTTCTGCTTCTTCCGGCGATATCTTTTTTATCTCTCCCCGCGACTCGAACGACAATTTTTCATTTCGATACAGAGTCGGACAAACATACACGGTTACAATTTCAACTTTGGCAAAGGACGTAAACGGAAATTATTTGTCGTCGCCATTTTCTATGACGTTCAAACCCGAACCAAATTTCCGAGTAACAAGTATTTCTCCATCGAATGGTTCAACCCCTTCTTCTCTTAATTCTCCAATTTATATTTACTTCGATAGTCCGGTAGATACTTCTATTTTTTCTTCTATACATATTTTTCCTTCTATCGTTGGGGGAAGTTGGAAAATTGTAAACGGCTATCCTTACGATTCAAGTGATATTAGTTTTTCACATTCTGGATTTGAAGAAAATACACAATACACAATAACCATTGATACAACCGCCCATGATAAGTACGGCGATAAACTGAATCAACAATTTTCTTCTTCGTTTACTTCAACTACATTTCAAATACGTTCTACTTATCCATCGAATGGAGACAATAATGTTTCAATTTATAATGGCATCCATGTTTCTTTTAACGATAACATTGATACGGGAAGTGTTAGGAACGCATTTAGCATTTCACCAACAGTTGCAGGTCAATTTGTAGCTTACTACGGTTCATTTTCTTTCAATCCGGATAGTTTATTTTTAGAGAATACACAATACTCCGTTACAATCTCTTCTGCCTTAAAATCGAAAAATGGAATTCACCTTCCTTCAGCATATAGTTTTACATTTACCACTGCCGGCTTTCAAGTGAGTGAAACGTATCCGCGGAATGGAAGCAACGATGTTACCCTTGATAGATACATTAGAATTACACTTTCAAATCCAATTGATACTAGCACTATTCGCAATGCATTCAGTATTTCGCCGAATGTTGCAGGGTATTTCACGTATATCAGTAATACATCATACTTTCAATTTTTTCCGTTGGTTTCATTTGAAGAAAATACTGAATACACGGTTGGAATCTCTACATCATTAAGGTCGAAAAGAGGAAGTAACCTTTCGGCTCCATATAGTTTTTCATTTACTACTATCCCGTTTTCAATTTATTACGTAGGTCCATCGAATGGCTCTTCAAATGTTTCTCTCAATGATGATATTTATGTTTCGTGTGCCACTCCCTACGATACAGGAACTGTTCGTAACGCATTTTCGATCACTCCTGCGACAGAAGGAAGTTTCGTATACATAAGTAGTAGTAGGGCTTTTCGTTTTTACCCTAACGACGGGTTCATTGCGCTTACGGAATATAACTTTTCTATTTCGACTGCGTTACGCTCAAAAAGTGGAAACTTTCTTCAAACACCATACACGTCCTCTTTTTTCACTGCGCCATTTAAGGTATTATCTACTTACCCCCCTGACGGACAAATAAATGTTTCGCGAGCACCAGATATATATGTAGGGTTCAATAGTCAAATTGATAGTGGAAGCGTGCGTGCTTCGTTTTCAATATCACCTTTTACAACGGGAGAATTTATTTTATATGAAAAGAACTTCCATTATTACCCTGATTCATTAAGTGCAAACACAACATACTCTATATCCCTCTCCACCGCAATGCGTTCAAAGTCAGGAAGTTATTTACTTACGCCGTACACGTTTTCTTTCACAACCGGAAATTAAAAAAAAATGGTGCCGAGAGATTTTCTCCCGACACCATTCTTGGAATGAAGTAAAAAGCGAGCGATTACAATTTGTAATCAACACCGAGGTTGAGAACGCCTAACCCGAATCCGATTCCCGCCGTTGCATACCATTTTTCAGAAAGCATATAACGCGCGTTTGCAGAAAGTCCGATGACAACTCCGCCTGCCGAAACTGAAGGAGATTTTGCGCTTGAAGGAACGCCATTTGATGTCCACTTAAAACTTGCCGAAGCAACGTTGTACCCGATGTTGAGCGCACCCCACGTATCGAGTTTTTCATTTTTAGCAACATCGAAGTGGTATGTTCCTGATGCCATAACCAAGATATTTGAATATGTCCATTCGCCTTTCCATAATCCGAAGTTATACGAGTCAGTATATCCGGAGTAAGCAATTGAGCCGCCAATGCCGATGTTTTCCATATATCCCATCTCATACGTTCCAATAAATCCGGTGGAAGCGCCGCCGATGGAGCCGAGGGCAAGTTTCGCGCCGAGATATTGGTCGCCTTTATTGATGAGTGTTCGTTGAGCAAATGATACATTCGCAATTGTCATAAAGAATATTGCGGTGAGTAAGAGTTTTTTCATAAGTAAATAATAAGATTTTGATTGTGAATATAAGTTGTTTGATACCTTGAGAAATTTTGTCTCCTCACCCAAAATAGATGCTGAGAAAAATCAAGATAAAATTTTGAGCGCGAATATACCGAGTTTATTTTTTTTAACGAAATCGTTTTCGCTTTTATTGAAATTTTGTTTGAGCGAGACTTCTCAATTTCATTTAGGGAAATTCTCTTTTTCTTTTTCACTCCGAAAAACTCGTACATTTAATCCGAAATTTTTTCAAGGACGAAAATGAACATTTCCCTATTACGCTCTTTTTCTTGTACGCTTCTCCTCTGCGTATGCGCTGCTGTTTCAAATTCTCATGCGCAAAACACACTACAGCCATTCTCTTATTCTTCTTTTTCGCAAACCGGAGATCAAGTCTCAAAATTCCCGAATAACAAATTGGGGAATAAAATTTCTCCCAATGAACTCGGCGGAAGTGTCGGTTTAACGTGGGTTGACGGCGAAGTATTTTATCTCGTCAATTTTTCTCCCGAACTCACGTTTGGAAATTTCGGCGCAGGACTCGACGTAAATTTCCGCATCAATAAAGAAGGAAAACTTCAGAAAGGTGATTATGATAATCTCCGGTTTATTCGCTATCTCCGCTGGGGACATAAAGGTGATGATGTGTACGCGCGTCTGGGGGTGTTGGATTATGCGCGCTTAGGTCACGGTTTTATTTTATACAATTATAAAAACAGCCCGAGTTATGAAGACCGCCGCAATGGAGTAGAATTGGATTGGAACTTCGGTTCATACGGGTTTGAAAGCGTGTATGGCGATTTTGCGCGCGCGGGTGTTATCGGGGTGCGTGTTTTTCGCAAACCATTTAAAATGAATGCTCTCGAGGATTTTCCTATTTTAGGAGATGCTGAAGTTGGTTTTACTATTGCGAGTGACGTGCGTGAGGATGCCAAAGGACGCACCGTTGATTCGACAGGAAAAGTTCACGAAAAAGGCACTGTGGGTATCTATGGTTTGGATGTCGGTTTTCCGCTCATCCGGAAGCCGGGTATTCAATCCACGTTTTATATTGACTTTGCAAAAATACTTTCTTACGGAAGCGGCGCGGCAATTGGTTTACTGACGGATGTTCCCGATTTAGGAATTTTTGATTTATCATCGCGTATTGAACGCCGTTTTCCCGGGAAAAAATTTATCGCGAATTATTTCGATACATTTTATGAAATTGACCGGTTAACGAAAATCAAGTACCTCGAAACTCTCACTAATCCGAGTCCCGGAATTTTTGCAGACCTCACCGTTGGATTATTTAATACGCTGTATGTAGTCGGTACGTACCAGCAATTGGATGATATTGATGAAAGCGGCATTCTTCACGTAGGAACTTCGACGGGGACGTTGATTCCGGTGATAGATGCCGAAGCGGGGTACGATAAAAAATTTATAAAAAACTTTGAGGATTTGCGAACGCTCGATGAACGCTCGTTGATGTACGTTTCTGCTGGGTACAAACCGTACCCCTTTATGAAAGT
Source organism: Ignavibacteriales bacterium (assembly GCA_018335975.1). Classification (GTDB taxonomy): domain Bacteria; phylum Bacteroidota; class Ignavibacteria; order UBA10030; family F1-140-MAGs086; genus JAGXRH01. The sequence goes on along the minus strand of JAGXRH010000206.1, from coordinate 634 downwards.
CGCTTTGATTTATACATGGACATTTAAGAAAAATACAAAAGGAATCTATGAAGCGCAGGAACGCGTCGAGCAGCGTGTAACGTTTTCGTATCCGTTGTAGTGTGACTGTTTACTTGAATATTCTACATTGAGTATTCTGTATTGAATATTTTAGAACCTCCGTTAAATGTAAAATGCAGAATGTAGAATGTTCAATATTCAATGTTCAATGTTCAAGTTATTTTACTTCCGAATAAATACCATTTATGCTCACGCACTACTACACACTCGCGCATCTTGCAACCGAATTTCACCATCTCTGCGCGGGTGCGGTGATTGAAAATATTTTTACGCAGGAAAAAGAGCAATTAATATTATCAACGCTCGACCATGGAAATATCCTCATTTCCTGCGGAAGGAAAGATTGCTACATCTATCATCGTGAAACTTTCCATCGGGCAAAACGCAACACGCGGGAATTTTTTCCTGAACTCCGTGGAAATATCATCAAACGGGTTTTCATTCACGACGATGACCGGATTATTATTTTTCAGTGTTCATCGGGTGTGGAAATCTGGTGCGCGATGTTTCGGGGAAACGCAAACGTGTTGATTGTGGATTCTGCAGGAATCGTTACTCAATCATTTTTGAAATA
>JAGXRH010000205.1 GCA_018335975.1 Ignavibacteriales bacterium | reverse complement strand
TGTCCAGAAACCATTTACACCTGTCCAGAAACCATTTACACCTGTCCAGAAACCATTTACACCTGTCCAGAAACCATTTACACCTGTCCAGAAACCATTTACACCTGTCCAGAAACCATTTACACCTGTCCAGAAACCATTTACACCTGTCTGGAAACCATTTACACATGTCTGGAAACAATTTACACCTGTCCGGAAGCCATTTACACATGTCCGGAAGCCATCTGCACATGTCTGGAAACAATTTACATCTGTCCGGAAACCATTTGCACCTGTCTGGAAACCATCTGCACATGTCCAGAAACCATTTACACCTGTCTGGAAACCATTTGCACCTGTCCGGACGTCATCCGGAAACCCCACGCTCACATCCGGAACTCCCGATACCTCTCCGTAACTTCCCGATACCACGTCCGAACTTCCCCACATTCCACCCGAAACTCCCGTTACCTCTCCGTGAATTCCCAATACCACGCCGTAACCTCCCGATACCTCATCCGGAACTCCCCGAATAACATCTGCAAGTCTGCAAATGGCGCCGAAACTTCCCCGGATGAGAGGATAACTTCCCCGAACGACATCTGGAACTCCCGCGATAACAGTTGGAAACTTGATATTTCTTCCGGTGAAATTACTTTGACGGTAAAAGTGTTATTCGATGCGTAAGATATTGTGGCGAAAGTATAAATGAAGAACACGAAACAAAAAACCCTCAATCGTTTTGGTTGAGGGTTTTTGTCTTGCGAAGCACTTGCTTCTTGGACTGCGAAAACTTAACTTGCCCGCAATGCATTCACGATATTCATTCTCGCTGCGCGTATGGAGGGGAGAAATCCTCCGAACAATCCCATCACGATTGCAAAAATAATACAATTCAGAATGATGGAAGGGGAGAGCGCAAAACCGAAGGAAAGTTCCGAGAACGACGTAAAGTTCATTGTGGAAATGGCAAAAAATTGTAACGTTGACGCTAAAGCCAATCCAACCCCCGCGCCGATGAAGGTAATCATCATCGCTTCAATAAGAAATGCAGAAAGAATGTTTCGACGCTTAAATCCGAGGGCGCGTAATGTTCCTACTTCAATTGTACGATTCGCGACGGAAGAATACATCGTAATCATTGCGCCAATCATTGCTCCGATGCTGAAAATTACGGTTATGACGGTTCCTAAAATTGTTATAAACATTGACATTGCCTCGGATTGTTCGCGGTAGAATACCCGTTCACGCTTCAGTTCCACGTAATTGTATCGCGGTTCTTTTGCCACCCGGTCGCGGAGTTTTTCAAAATCTTCTTTATTGTTTAACCGGAAGGTCATCGAGGAGTACGCATTACTGCGATTGAACGCGCTCAATATTCTTTCTGCATCGCCCCAAATTTCGGAATCGAAGCCGGTTCCCGCGGCATCCATCACACCTACAATTTGCCAATGGTCTCCTGCAAACTCTATTGATTCTCCGATTTGTGTTCCATCAAATCGCTGATTGATGTTTGTTCCGACAATAATTTGGTTTGTGCCCAAGGCAAACATCCTTCCTTCTTTCATTGTAATATTGGGGCGAAGTTCGAATGCTTCCGGCGCAACGCCACGGACAACAACATTGCTCATATCTCCCGAACCGATTTTATGCAAATTGATTACCGTGTACATTTCTGCCGATGCGAGCGGTTTTCCCTCTTTGGAAAGTTTTATTTCGGGATATGTTTTAATTTGATTTATCGCATCGCGGTCAATTTGACTGGAGAGTTCTCCTTGCGATGCTTTGCGTGTGCAGATAACATTATCATCGTAACCGGTATCAACAAGCGTTTTTTCTAAACCGTAGGCAAGCATTAATACCGCCGCGAATACAAACACCACAAGCGCAACGCCGGTAACCGTCATTAATGTGGTGAGTTTTCTTGTCCACAAACTTCGGAATGTATAACTCAAAGGAATTTTCATAAGCGTAGTTTTATAATGAAATAAATTTGGAGTGGTTTGGGGTTAGCGGGTTGAGGTTTGTGAAATCAATTTGCCACAAACCTTAAATCACCAACCTCTAACCTATATGCCTTAATCCATCTACAATACTCATTTTCGTTGCGCGATACACGGGAAACGCAGAAGCGACAACACCGGCAAACAAGGAAAAGAAAATTGCAAAGATGAGTGTTGATGGCGCAATGTTGAAAATTGGGAAAATACGAGCGAGCGCTTCACCGATTCCTGCAACGAGGGGATACGTCAATGCTATTCCGATCGCACCGCCTACGATAGAAATAATAATTGATTCGCCCATAATGAGAATGGTGAGATGGGAACTTGTAAATCCTATCGTTTTCAAAACTGCATATTCACGAATACGTTCTCGCGCAGACATTACCATAGTGTTTCCGAGAACGAGAAGTAAAATTCCGACAATGACGTACGATACAAATTCCAGCGCAGCGAGAATTGCGCCGGACATTGAAATAAATCCTTGATTGAATGCGGCTTCGGTTTCCGTTTTTGTCCGCGCCTCGGAGTTTTTAAACAACTCGTCAATTTGCTTTGATACCTGCGGTATTTTATCAATCTTGTTGACCGTGAATGTGTACCAGCCAACATGTTCGGCACGGCTTGGTTGAGTGGCTCGTATTTGTTCGTTGAGATAATTCCAATTGAAAACCATCCATGTTTCATCAGACTTTTTATCGCGTCCTTTGTAGATGCCCACGATTTCAAATTCCCAATCACCGGGATAAATATCTCCAGTGACGGGCATTTTATCTCCAACTTTCAAATTATATTCTTTGGCAAGTTTTGCTCCAATAACACAACCGTTTCGGGTACGAATAAATTTTTCCTTTACCTCCGGCGTAGTTATACATTCGGGATAGACATCAAAAAACGTTTCGGGGTCTGTTGCCATCCGGGGAAAAAACTGATTCTTATCTTTATACACTCCCTGAAACCAATTGAAATAACAAACCTTGTCCACTCCTTCAACTCGTGCAATTTGTTCCCGGTACGTTAACGGAAGCGGAAAGATAAAAGAAACCGCGTGCGTTGAAACAACACGATTATTTGCCGCCGCATCAACACCGGCATACCACGCGGTAACAACGGTTTTGAGTAATGTGAACGCAAGCACGGCAATCGCGACTCCGATTATCGTTAAAAATAATCGAAGTAGATGTCGCTTTAAATTTTTGAAAACGAGTTTTATTATTTGCATACTTCTAAAAAAAATCTGAATTCTATTTTCTAACTTCTCTCTTCTGTTAAGAAAGTTCTCCCTTATCCAAATGCTTCGTTGTGTGCGCTTTTTCGGCTGCGCGCGGGTCGTGGGTTACCATAATGATTGTTTTCTTGAGTTCGCTGTTTAATCGTTCGAGAAGAATCATTATTTCTTCCGCGGAATGTTTATCCAAATCTCCGGTTGGTTCGTCGGCAACAAGTAATGTCGGGTCAGTAACAATTGCGCGGGCAATTGCAACACGTTGCTGTTGTCCGCCGGAAAGTTGTTTGGGCGAGTGGTCCATTCTATCTGCCAATCCCACTGTTTCCAACGCAAACTGAACGTGCTCTTTCTTTTCTTTCTTGGAAAGTTTTGTCAGCAACAAAGGAAGTTCAACATTCTCATACGCGGTGAGAACGGGAAGAAGATTGTAAAACTGAAACACAAATCCCACGTTGTTGGAACGCCACTTTGCAAGCGATGTTTCATTGAGCGATGTTATGTTGTTTCCCGAAACCGTAATCGTTCCGGAAGTTGGTCTATCAATTCCCGCAATGAGATTGAGTAACGTTGTTTTTCCGGACCCGGATGGTCCCATCAACGAAAGAAATTCTCCGTCGGGAATGTCAAACGAGATATTACTCAACACGGGAATTTCCAATTTCTCCCGCCAGTATGATTTTGAAATATTTTGAACGGAAACGATGGTTGATGAATTGTTCATAAAATAATCATGAAATTAAAATAGAAAGTAGTTCAAGTCCGAGTAGGTTAAAAATTTCGGGGGGAAAATTAGGAAAAACTCCCGACCAGAGCAAAAGAATTTTGGAAATCAGAATACGTTTGCGAAACAAACCGTAATGAATTACTGAATGTGTTCAATTTCTGATTTACAACAATTTTATTTTTCGCCAAAATCTCCAACGACAAAAATTTCCACCGCTTTCGTGTCTTCAAAATGTTCCGGCGGCAATTGGTCAGGAATCTTATGCGCAACCGGTTTCAGGTATCGCAAATATTTTACGATTGCATATCTGTCCTCTTCCGAAAGGTTGGTAATTGCAGTCCACGGCATTGCGCGATGATTGATAATTCTCCCGGTGTGAAAAACTCCGCTTCGCAACACGTTCATTATCTCTTCGTCGGAGCGTGAGCCAATACCCGTTTCCATATCCGGCGTTAAGTTGCGTGTTGTAAATGTTCCGATTTTCTGTGAACCGAATTTATTTCCGCCGGAAAGATATCTATCCCACTCCGGACCTTTATCTCCTTGCGGCGTATGACAACCCGTGCATCCGGTTGTTGTAACGAGATATTTTCCACGTTCAGCAATCATTCGCTCTTTCGTATCGGTAATGTGTTCAAGCGATGGCGGAGCGTTTGTTTCCGGGGTGCTGAATTCTTCCGGCGGCGCAAGCGTGAACGGAGGAATGAAATACAAAAATCCGAAGAAAGCCAAGACGATAAGACTTCCTAAAATTATTCCGAGCCATTTCAAAAATTTTTTCATTGTTCGTTCTCCTTGGTAGAATTATTGTTCGAAGTTGTTCCGGCATTTCCGGGATAAATGTATGCGGCAAAATCTTTTTTCAAAATAAGCCACTTAAATTTTGCAATGAGATAGGAAAACGTTCCAAGTGGTTTGTTTTCCGGGATTTTATTGTAAATAGGCGGCAGCGATTGCAAGTAAGAAAAGATTGCGTGTAAATCATCGTCAGAATAATTTACATACGCAGTCCACGGCATCGGAAACGGCAACATTCGCGAGCCGTCTTTTTTTATTCCGCGGGTAAATGCATTTTTAAATTCCTCGAATGTCCAATTTCCCAAACCGGTCTCTTTGTCGGGAGTCAAATTCGGTGCATAAAAATCTCCGTACGCCCCCAGCGACCAACGTTGTCCACCGGCAAGTTCCAATCCTTCAATCAGTTTTTCGTGTTCATCAATCGGTGAATGGCAATCCGTACAACCGCGACTCTCAACAATATATTTTCCTCGTGCAAGCGGATTTTTTTTCCAATCACTTTCTTGCTGCGCATAGAAATTTTTCAATTCACTTTCATTCATTTCCCAAACCGGTTTTCGGGAAAGGGAAACAACATAGTTTGCCAAATCCCACATTTCTGTTTCACTCGCGGCGCCAACGTATGAAGGCATCGGCGTTCCATCCATTCCCGTTCGGAATCGCAAATAAATATCTTTCGCCGTTGCCCCGCCTTTGAAATTCCACGGTTCGGTTAAGTTCGCCGCAACAATTGAGCGTTCCAAATCATCTTTTAAGTTGGTTGAAGTTGCGTTTGTTCCGTTTCCATCATCGCCATGACAACTTCCGCATTGCAAATTTTGATAAACCTTTTTTCCATTTGCAATACTTTTTTCTGACTTGTCCGCCGTGGCGGAAGATGGAATTTCCGCGCTCATTTTGATTGGTTTCGGTTGTTCATTTTGAAATCGCGGTGAAAGCGATTTTACATAATTTACGACTGCCATTAACGAATCGCCGCGAAGAAATGTTTTCCATGCCGGCATTGTTGAACCGTGCAGCCCGTTGGAAACTGTGTTCATCAAATCTTCATCCGTTGGAATACTTCCGCTTTCCGTTGTGCGGATTTTAAATTTTCCGTCTGCAAAATTTCGCGGACGAGGATTTAAAGCCGCAGCGGGAATTCCATCTCCCTTTCCGTTCGCGCCGTGACAATACGAGCATTTATCATTGTAAATCGTTTTGCCAAGATTCGGTTCTGAAATGGAAGTCTCAGAAGGAAATGGATGAGTAAAAAGTTTTTCGTTGAAGAGAAGAAAAAGGAACGTTGTTCCCGTCAACGATAAGAATAAATACAAAACAAGTTTCTTGTGTGGGTGTATCATTGTGAGAGTCCTGAAGTCTGTGAAAAAATACGGGCAATAAATACGAAAAAAAAAACTACGTAACAATAATTTGATTGTCTTCGTTTGGTTAGAGATTTTGTGTGAATTGCAAAATGATTCCCAAATCCATTTCATATATTCTGCCCGACTTTTTTCACAAAACAAAAACACCATTGGCACTACTCAACATACTCTTCATCGGCGATATCGTCGGAACTCCCGGCTATCAAATCGTCGAAACATTTCTTAAAAAATTTCTTGACGATTACAAAATAGATTTCTGCGTTGTGAACGGCGAAAACATTGATAACGGAAAAGGAATGAAGCAGCAGGATGCGACAAACCTTTTCAATCTCGGCGTTCACGTGATTACCAGCGGAAATCATTTGTGGGAAAATTGGGAATCGCGAAAAGTTCTTGCAAAAGAAAAATACGTGTTGCGTCCGCTCAATTATCCGCGCGAAAATCCCGGCAACGGTTATGCGATTTACGATTTAAAAGAAAAAGGTAAAGTCGGCGTTCTCAATCTGCAAGGTCGCGTGTATATGTCGCCGATTGATTGTCCGTTCCACACCGCAGAATGGGCGCTGAAAAAAATTTCCGAAGAAACAAAAGTAATTCTCGTTGATATGCACGCCGATGCAACTGCGGAAAAAGTTACGATGGGATGGTTTCTCGATGGAAGAGTAAGCGCAGTGCTCGGAACGCATACGCACATTCCCACCGCCGACGGAAGAATTTTACCAAACGGAACTGCATACATCACCGATGTGGGAATGACGGGACCGTACGATTCTTCGCTCGGAATGAAAAAAGAAATTGCGATTCGGCGAATGATAACACAAACCGCACACAAATATGAAATGGCGAGCAACGACGTTCATCTCTGCGGCGCATTTGTGCAAGTAGATTCCGAAACGGGAAAAGCAGTGAAGTTTGAACAAATACAATTTCCGAAGTTTGTGTAAACGGTTAGAGATTTGGGGTTGGTGGTTTGAGGAAATTGTTCAAACCCAAACCTCAAACCTCAAACCTCTAACCCCAAACCAACGATGATAATAGACGGCAAAAAAATCTCTCAACAAATTCTTCTCGAAGTAAAAGAAGAAACGGAGAAACTGAACCGCGAACGAAACATTGTTCCGGGACTTGCGTTTCTTATTGTTGGAGAAAATCCCGCATCGCTCAGTTATGTGAAATCAAAAGGCAAAGCGTGCGACGAGATGGGATTTTTTTCTGTTACGGAAAAACTTCCTCCTGAAACTTCGGAAACACAACTACTTCGCCTCATCGAACAATTCAACAAAGCAAAAAGAATTCACGGAATACTCGTTCAACTTCCACTTCCGAAACACATTAACGAAGAAAAAATTATTGAAGCAATTGATTTCCGAAAAGATGTTGACGGTTTTCATCCTATTAACGTTGGCAAATTAGTTGCGGGACAAAAATGCTTTCTTCCGTGCACGCCTTCGGGAATTTATGAATTACTCCTTCGCAGCAATATTGAAACAAGCGGTAAACACGTTGTCGTTGTTGGGCGAAGTAACATTGTCGGAAAACCGATAGCAAATATTCTTTTGCAAAAGCAGAGCGGAAATGCGATTGTAACAATTGTTCACACGGGAGCAAAAGATATTTCTCATTTCACAAAGCAAGCGGATATTTTGATTGTCGCAATTGGCAAACCGAATTTTCTTACCAAAGAAATGGTGAAGCAACATGCGGTTGTAATTGATGTTGGAATAAATCGCGTAGAAGATTTATCCGCAAAAACCGGTTACAAAATTGTCGGTGATGTTGATTTTGAAAATGTGAAAAATGCTGCGAGTGCAATTACCCCCGTCCCAGGCGGCGTTGGTCCGATGACGATTGCGATGCTGATGAAGAATACGTTACTATCGGCAATGGGTGAGATTTACAAATGAAAAAATTACGAATTACGAATTACGAATTACGATTAGCAATTAGTAATTGGCGATTGGTAATTAGTATTATTATTCTATCAATTTATTTTCTATCGTGCAACAACCAGCAAACCAACCAACGAACTAACGAAGAAACAACGCCTCAAACCTCAAACCCCCAACCTCCAATCACTTCCATTCCGCAATTCGATAAACAACAATCGTGGAATTATCTTCTCGCACAAACGAACTTCGGTCCACGCAATCCGGGAAGTGTGGGAGCAAAAAAATGTTTACAATATTTATCGAATGAACTTTCGAAGTTTGCTGATACGGTTATTCTTCAACCATTCACACACGTTGGATATAAGAATCAAGTTTTTCAGATGACAAATATTTTCGGAAGATTTCAACCGAAAAATCCGAACAGAATTTTACTCATCGCGCATTGGGATACGCGACCACGAGCAGAACACGATGAAGATTCAACAAAACGCGAGCAACCAATTCTCGGCGCAAATGATGGAGCGAGCGGCGTCGCAGTGCTATTGGAAATTGCTCGACTGTTAAAAGAAACAAAACCGCAAATCGGCGTTGACATTTTATTCGTTGACGGTGAAGATTACGGCAAAGAAGGAGATTTGTCGCGTTATCTTCTCGGCTCAAAATATTTTGCAAAAAATTTTCATTTCGAACACGAACCGCAATTCGGAATCTTACTCGATATGATTGGCGATGCGGAATTGGAAATCAGAAAAGAAAAAGCATCGTTGCATTTTGCCCCTGATATTGTTGAACTTGTGTGGAACACTGCAAGCGAACTTGGCGTAACGCAATTTTCTGAACTCGAAGGACCAAGTTTGATTGACGACCACATTCCGTTCAACGAAGCGGGAATAAAATGTATTGACTTGATTGATTTCGATTACCCCAACGAAACAACAAACTACTGGCACACAACACACGACACACCGGAACATTGCACCGCAGAAAGTTTAGAAGCGGTGGGGAAAGTGCTGCTTGCGATTATTTATAGGTATGCGATTTGAGATTTGAGATGTGCGGTAAAATATTTTTAGTATTTTTTCTCCACAAAATTGTAAAACAACAAACAATGCAGACTTCCGAACAAATCGAACACAAACTCAAAACTATCAAACCATTTTTGATTGAAAATTTTTCAGTATCCAAAATCGGTTATTTTGGTTCATACGCCAATGAAGAACAGAACGAACAAAGCGACCTTGATTTACTCGTCGAATTTTCTCGACCGATTGGCTGGAGTTTTTTTACACTCGAACAATTTCTCGAAGAACGGTTCGGAGTAAAAGTTGACCTTGTTACCCCGCAAGCAATTAAAGCGCCGTTGAAAGAAAACATTTTGCAACAAGTTCGTTTCGTGTGAAAAAAGAAGAACGAAGTTACATTGTTTTTCTTGATGACATTGCGCTTTCGATACAGAGGATTCGAGAATATGTTGCGGGACATTCGTTGGATAGTTTTGCCGCCGATTACAAAACCGTTGATGCAGTAATTCGCAACTTCGAGATAATCGGTGAAGCGGCAAAAAGAATTCCTGACAAAATCAAAGAACGGTATCCTAATATTCCTTGGGAAGAAATGTATCGTTTAAGAAATCGTGTTTCTCATGATTACTTTGGTATTGATTACGAAATTATTTTGGACATCGCTGTAATGCATTTGCCTATAAACCAAATGGAGGTTGAAGAAATAATTCGTCTCGAAAACAGTGCAAAGACAAAATAGTTTGAGTTTCCTAAGACTCACTCCTTCCCGATTTGATGAAAGCCAAAACCTACCTCGAACTTTCCTTTTCCGTTTCTGAACAGCAACAAGAACTTCTCATTGCATTTCTTTCACAATTTGGTTTCGAAGGATTTTGGGAAGACAACAAAGTTTTAAAAGCGTACGTTGAAAAAGAAAAGTGGAATGAAAATTCACATTCGCTTTTAAAAGAACAATTTCCCGAAATACAATTTTCCATTTCAGAAATTCCCAATCAAGATTGGAACAAAGAATGGGAAAATTCGATTGAACCGATTCTTGCGACGGAAAAAATTCTCGTTCGTCCATCGTGGAAAAAAGTGGAAAACAACGATGGAAAACTTGTCATTACGATTGACCCGAAAATGTCGTTTGGAACGGGACATCACGAAACCACGCGATTGATGCTGCAATTGATGGAAAAATATGTGAAGCCAAATGATTTCGTTCTCGATTTGGGAACAGGAACAGGAATTCTCGCAATTGCAGCGATAAAACTCGACGCAAAGAAATGTATCGCTGTTGATAACGATGAATGGTCAATTGAGAACACGAAGGAAAATGTTGTTGTGAATAAAGTTGAAAACTTAATTGATGTTTTTCACGGAACAATTGAAACGGTGCGAGAAAATAATTTCGATGTGATTCTTGCAAACATTCAATCGAGTATTATTCTTCCGATTCTTCCAATAATGATTTCCAAAATAAAACCGAATGGAAAAATTTTACTTTCGGGATTGCTGAAAGAGGAACGGGAAAAAATTCTTTTCTCGCTTTCTGAAACTTCTTTGAATGTGAATGAAGAGATTTCGGAAAATGAATGGATTGCGTTTTGTGTAATTCGTAATTAGCAATTGGTGATTGGGGAAAAAAATTCGAATTACGAATTACGAATTACCAATTACTTTTCTCCCAACCTCAGATCTCAAACCTATAACCATCTCTATGCAAATTGCTTCAATAGATTTAGGTACAAACACAGCACTCCTTCTCATCACTGAAATTTCAAGCGATGGAACAATTAAAGTTTTGCGTGATGAATTGCGTTCTCCGCGAATGGGGAAGAGCGTTGATGCACAAAGAAGAATTTCTGAAGAATCCTTTCAACGCGTGAAAGATGTTTTTCGTGAATACAAAAATATTATTTCCGAATACAACGTTGAAAAAATAATTGCAACGGGAACAAGCGCATTACGCGATGCATCAAATCGCGAAGAATTTATTTCGCGAATGAAAAGTGAAACGGGAATTGCAATTGAAATTTTAAGCGGCGAAGACGAAGCGTTGTGGACATTTCGCGGTGCGGTTT
>JAGXRH010000204.1 GCA_018335975.1 Ignavibacteriales bacterium | reverse complement strand
GCAAACGATTTGTGGAACCGGGATGACCGGAAACAAACACCAGTTCATCTTCACCTGCGCCATTTTTATTCCATGTGAGAAAATGTTCTGAATGAATCGGTTTGTCGTTTTCATACACGCGAAAATATGCCATATCCAAATCATAGCGTGGGTAAGTAAAATTATCCGGGTCGCCGCCAAAAAATGCCGCTTGTTGCTCCGGCGCCATCACTAAGCGGATATCAGTGTATTTTTGATAACGATACACCCAATATTCTCCACCCTGATAAAGGGTAACAATATCTGCCCGGATTTTTTTGGCTTCATCCATTTTTTCTTTTTCGATTTTCGCAATCTCTGCTTTCCGTGCTTCGAGCGCTTCTTTATCTCCCATCGAAGATTTCACAACGCCCTTCACGCGCTTGGTAACATCTTCCATCGAAATAAGAACGTTGAGTTCTAAATCGGGACATTTTATTTCTTCCGCAGAAGTTGCGGCGTAAAATCCGTTCTTCACATAATCTTTTTCTTTTGTTGAAACTTTGGAAAGTTGCCCAAGCGCAACGTGATGATTCGTAAGCACAAGTCCGTTGGGAGAAATAAATGAACCGGAACCGCCATCATTGAAACGAACACTGGAAAGGCGAATATGGTCGAGCCATTCTTTTGTCGGCTCGAATCCATATTTTTCTTTGAGTTGTTTGAGCGGTGGATTATCGTACGTCCACATTCCTTCATCTGAAAATGCGAATGAAGAAACGAGAATAACAGTTAACGCAAAAAATGTAATACGTTTTGTGATTGATTGTGAAATTTGCATAAATGATATTTAGTTTAATGAATTGATTTTACTATCGTAATGTCGTAGGCGATAGGTTTGAGTTAAAAAAAATGCTGTTGTTAAAATTTATGTGTGAAGAAATCCAGTCTAATTTTCAGTTGCCACATAGCCGATCACCCCGCCATGTACTTTCCCTTTGAGAAAGGTTCACTCCCTTCACAATAAGCCAGAGGCAAAGCAAGAGTTCACCTAAAAAGCATGGGACCAAAATCGCTGGATATATCGTTGTTACGAATGTCGGAAAAAGAAACCAAATAAAACTATTACTTATATAACACGCTCCTCCAATCTCAAGAAGGAAGCCGAGAATACTGGGAAGGTAATCAGACTTGAGAAGCAAATATCCTAGTAAAATAAGGTGAAAGCCAAAAAACAAAAGACTAATATTGTAACCAGAACCATGTAACTTAAGAGATAGTAAAGCCAATGCGTGTAGTTGATCTGGTTCAAAGACTGTCAGGTAATTTGCGCCACCCAAAACCAGTACGACGGCATAATGACTCAGTGCAGTGAGTCCTAAAATAGAGATACTCACCAGTCTGAAAAATGTGGCAAGGAGTGCTATATTCTTGCTAACTTGTCGCAACAACACGTACAGAATCATCGTTACAGCAGTATCACAAATGAGCATTATTAATTCACTGGCAAAACCGAAACGGAACAAAAACTCAGAATCCATAATCTTTTGTGCTGTTACGGTGGCATTACCATAATCAACAAGCCCGTCACGGACAAACACCTGCGCAATAAGACCGAAAACTATTATCAGCAGATAAAGAAATCCGGCAATTCTTGCATAAACTTGAGGCGAAGTTTCATCGGTGAACAATGTAGTGTTCATACTGTTGTGGAAAGTTGGATTTAGTTGCTGAATCTAAATTTTCAAATTGAACAATGAGTAAAATTTATGATGATTAGACTTATGAAAATTTGTTTTGGTTACAGTTGTTTAAAATCTTCTTCCGTCAATTTTGCTTGTTTCAAAATTTTTCGAAATGTTCCATCGGGAACATCTTTTGTGTGCATCGAAACGTATGTTTGTCTCCCATCTGAATGCCGTAAAACTTTGTGTGAACCAGATTGGCGTTTATCGGTAAAACCAGCTCGAAGAAGTTTTCGCAGTACTTCTTTAGCCGAATACGGCATCTTCTATTTCAATTTTTGAAAAAAATGATTCTGCTTCGTGTTTCACTTCTTCACCATTCGCTTTTTTTTCTTCAATCCAAAGATGAATTAAATCTTTCGCGGCTTCTTCCGCTCCTTCAATTCCTAATCCGTGTGTTGTTAAATCAAGCGATGGAATATGAGCATAAAAATAACCTTTGGGGAAGGATTGGTCGTTTATTTTTTCAAAGAGAATTGAATACGTCATAAGAATTTCGTTAAATATTATTTCAAAAATTTTCTTTCCACATCCATAATTTTATCAACGCGCTTTTTGTGTCGTCCGCCGCCGTGCCATGTTTCGAGAAATGTTTTCACGACAGATTTCATTTGTCCAACGCCGATGAGTTGACTTCCGAGCGTGAGAACATTTGCATCGTTGTGTTCACGCGCATTACGAGCGGAAAATTCTTCATGACAACACGCTGCCCGAACATTTGGAACTTTATTCGCCGTCATACACGAACCGATTCCCGCGCCGTCAATGACAATTCCAAACGTTACTTCGCCAAGAGAAACCATTCGCGCAACTGCATACGCAAACTCAGGATAATCAACTGCTTCTTCGGAATTTGTTCCCGCATCTACAATTTTGCAACCAAGTTCTGCGAGATATGGTTTCAATGTTTCTTTATACTTAAAACCTCCGTGGTCGCAACCTATTGCAATAGCAAGTTCTTCGAATTTTCTTTTTGGAGAAAGCGGTTCTATTTGTTTTGTTTCTTTTTTCTCCGAAGGGAGTCCTTTGGACTTTTCAGTTTTTTCAGAGAAAGAAATTCCTAACTGCAACGCTCTATCTTTTGCGGCGGCTGTTATTAATGCATTTTTTTCAACTTCAAAACTTTTCTTTCCCTGCTTTGAAGCGTCAACGATTTCTTTTTCTGTTACGAGTTGTCGTGGCATAAAAAATTACTTTCCGTTTCCTACTTCCAAAACTTCGATTCTAACATTTGCCGTTCCGGTTTCAATCATTCCCAATTGTTTTGCAGCAGCATAAGACACATCAATAATTCTTCCATCAACGTATGGACCTCTATCATTGATTCGTAAAATGATGGAGCGATTGTTTGCTAAATTTTTCACACGAACTTTTGTTCCGAGTGGTAACGTGCGATGCGCCGCAGTAAATTTGTACATATCGAACGTTTCGCCGTTTGCTGTGGTGTTTCCATGAAATGCGTCTCCGTAATAGGAAGCAATTCCTTCCTGAACTTTAATGACATCGTGTTCTTCATTTTCATTCTGATTTTTTGTTTCGTTTTTCTCTTTTACTTTTGTTTCAGTTTTCTTTTCAACAGATTTATTTTTTTGCGAAGCATCCCTCGGAGAAGAAGTAAATCGAGGAACAGTTCCGCATGATTGAAGCAACAATGCGACAAACATTCCACAAACAAACAATTTCAGAAATTCGTCATGCTGAACTTGTTTCAGCATCTCTTCATAGATCCCGAAACGAGTTCGGGATGACGTAGTACTCATAGAAACTCGTTCAACTGTTTACGCTTTAAATAATCAACAACTTCTTTCACTTCCTGCGATTGGTCTTTCTTGCAAATCAAAACTGCATCATCGGTATTCACAACAATAACATCGTCCAAACCAATCACGGCAACAAACTTATCTTTTGAATCAATAAAAATATTCTTTGCGTTTCGTAAAAATGATTTTCCGTTTACAGAATTTCCTGTTTCATCTTTTCCCGAAAGTCGAACAACTTCATCCCAACTTCCGACATCGCTCCAACCGAAATTTCCGGGAATCACGAAAACACTTTTCGCTTTTTCCATCACGCCATAATCAATCGAAACGCCCCGAATCATTTTGTACACATTTTCTAAAATCATCGGAAAATTTTTATCGCCGACAACATATTCCAACTTTGTGAGTTCAGTAAACATTTCGGGAAGATGCTGCTGTATCTCACGGAGAATAACATCCACACGCCAAACAAACATACCACTGTTCCACAAAAAGTCTCCGCTTGCAAGAAATTGTTTCGCCGTTTCGAGATTCGGTTTTTCTGCAAACGTTTTTACGTGAAAGATTCCCTTCTCGAAATACGGATTCGAGTTTTCTTTCGTATCAACAAACTGAATGTAACCGAATCCAGTTTCCGGATGCGTTGGCGTAATTCCAATCGTGAGCAAACTTTCCGATTCGTACGCAGTTTCAGTCGCAAGTTTAATGATGCGTAAAAATTCTTCTTCATTGCGAATTAAATGGTCTGCTGGTAAAACTACCATCACCGCTTTTTCATCAATCTGTTTCAGCATTGTTGCGGCAAGACCGATACACGGAGCGGTGTTCCTTCCGAATGGTTCTGGAATAATGTTTTGTTCCGGAACATTCGGTAATTGCTTTTCAACCAGCGGCTTCTGAATCTTATTTGTGATGATTAAAACTTTAGATGGAGGAATAAAATTTTCCAACCGGCGAACAGTGTTTTGCAACATTGTTTGCTCGCCAAAAATTTTCAATAATTGTTTCGGAGATTTTTCTCGGCTGCGAGGCCAAAACCGCGAGCCAACTCCACCAGCCATTATTACTGCGTAAACGTTCATACAGATTGTACTATTTTCGTTCTATAATTTTAGGCGTAAACTAATCTTCCCTTTGGTTCGGGAATTGAACGACCTAAATCTTTTGCAGTTTCAATCCATTCTTGAATAATGGTTTCAACATTTGCGAGAGCATCGCGATACGTTTCTCCATCTGCAACGCAACCGGATAATTCCGGAACTTCTGCAATAAATGCTTGGTCTTCTTTACTCCAATAAATAATTACTTCATATTTATTCATCTAACATATTTCCTAATTTATATTTGAGAATGAGATTTCTTATTTGTTTTACTTGATACGGTTTTGCTTGTGAACCTTTCGGCTGAATATTGATAATCTCTTCAACATATTCTTTGAAGTATATATGATGGCTACCCTTTATTCTTTCTTCGAATCCCAAACGTGACAATAAATTTCAAAGTTCACTAAAATCAATATTTGTATCAGATGTTCCATTTAAAATTTTCTGAAGCAGTTTTTGATACTTATCCATTGATATACACTCTCGGCACTCTTGTCGAAATATTCGTCAACACTTCGTACGAGTTTGTTCCGATTTTATTCGCAAGTTCTTCAACAGAAATTTCTTCGTTCCCATCTTTTCCAATCAAAGTAACATCGTCGCCGACGTGAATATTTTCCCCATCGGTTACATCGAGCATCATTTGGTCCATACAAATTGTTCCAACGGAAGGAAAGCGTTTCCCATTTATCAGCACGTCAACATTGTTTGAAAGCGTACGAAAATATCCATCGCCGTAACCTATGGGAATTGTTGCAATGCGCGATGTTCGATTGGTAAAATATGTTCTTCCATAACTGATGCTTTTATTTGCAGCGACTTCTTTCAGATACACAATTTTTGATTTCAAAGAAAGAATCGGCATAACGGAAATTGTTTTCTCTGCTTCTCTTGATGGATAAACTCCATACATCATAATTCCCG
This sequence comes from Ignavibacteriales bacterium, assembly GCA_018335975.1. GTDB lineage: Bacteria > Bacteroidota > Ignavibacteria > UBA10030 > F1-140-MAGs086 > JAGXRH01. The sequence goes on along the minus strand of JAGXRH010000204.1, from coordinate 11,364 downwards.
GACGAACGATATTGAAATACGAATCGCTTCCGTTGAGAATTGCGCCACTGTTTGCAATATGTTTGAAAGGAATTTCAATATTCTTTTTTTCTAATTGTTCGAGAATGGAAGTGAATTGTTGAAGTTGAAATTGGGTGAACGATTTGTCTTTTTCGGAAGAAGCGAAGTGAGAGAAAATTCCAACCACATCGAGTTTTGGTAGTCGCGCAACTTTTTCGGCAAAGGTAACAGCGTGTTCAGAATGAATTCCAAGCCGTTCCATTCCTGTATCTATTTTCAGATGCACACGTGCTTTTCGTCCGTTACTTTTTGCAACTTCATCATTGATTCGTTCGGCAAGTTCAAGTGAGGAAACCGTAATTTCTAAATCGAAGGAGAGAAATTTTTGCACTTGTGTTCCGAGAACGCCGCCAAGAACTAAAATCGGTGAAGTAATTCCGGCAGTGCGCAACTCAATTCCTTCTTCCAAAAATCCGACACCGAGATATTCAACACCGAAATTCACCAACGATTTGGAAATTTCTACGAGTCCGTGACCATAGGCATTGGCTTTTACAATTCCCATAATGTTGACGTTCTTTCCAACTTTTGTGCGGATATTTTTGAGGTTCGATTGTAGCAATGAAAGGTTAATCTCGGCTCGTGTTGGTCGCATTGATGCAAAAAATTTCGGGGTGAATATACGATATTCAAGTGTAAGTTGGGAGCAACTTTGAAAATTGAAATGAAGCATCGTAATTTTTCTATATTCTCTTAAATTTAATCTGAAACATTTATGAAAGTTCTCAAATTCGGCGGCTCGTCCGTTGCATCGCCCAAAGTAATTAAGCAAGTTGCAAACATTATTCTTTCCACAAGTAAGAAAGTCCCAAAGGGATTCCCTCGAGAAAAAATTATCGTTGTTGTTTCCGCGTTTCAAGGAGTAACAAATCAACTTCTCGAATGTGCTTCTCTTTCGGAAAAAGGCAATGAAACGTATCAATCACTGTTTCGAACAATTGCAAAAAAACATTTGGATACGTTTGATTCGCTTGTTGGAAAAAGAAATTCCGCGCGAAAAGATGTTGAGAAAATGCTGTTCGATTTGAAAGATATTCTTCATGGAATAAATTTACTTCGCGATTGTCCTCCACGCACACTCGATGCAACTGCAAGTTTTGGTGAACGTCTCTCCGCTTTTATCATTTCGGAATTTCTGAAAACAAAAACTACTTCGTGTTATGTTGATACGAGAGAAATCATTGTTACCGACGACCAATTCACGCACGCAAATATTTTATTCGAACAAACGAATAAAAAAACGCAGAAATATTTTTCTCAACTTTTTGCAAAAAGAAAAAATGTAATTCCCATCGTTACCGGATTTATCGCATCAACGGAAGACGGACGCACTACAACCATCGGCAGAAACGGAAGCGATTACACTGCGGCGATTATCGGTGCGGCAGTGAAAGCAAGTTCCATTGAAATTTGGACGGACGTTGACGGCGTTCTTTCGGCTGACCCGCGCGCAGTGAAATCTGCTTTCGTTCTTCCGCAAATGTCGTACGAAGAAGCGATGGAACTTTCGTACTTCGGCGCAAAAGTTTTACATTCGGCTACAATCGCTCCCGCCGTCGCAGAAAATATTCCCATCGTCATAAAAAATACATTCAATCCCTCTGCGCCTGGAACAGTTATTTCAAAAATTGCACAGCCGCTTGACGATGTTGCAAAAGGAATTACTTCCGTTGATGATTGCGCGCTGTTTACACTTCGCGGTTTGAGTATGGTTGGCGTTCCCGGAACTGCTGAACGATTATTTCGAACACTTGCATCGCACAATGTGAATGTCATTCTCATTTCACAAGCATCATCCGAACACACGATTTGTTTTGCTGTTACAACAAACGATGCGGCAAAAGTTCGGAAAGCAATCGGAAAAGAATTTCATCTCGAACTCCAAAACAAACTCACTGCGCTCGATGAAAAACCATCGCAGACAATTGTCGCAATTGTTGGCGAGGGAATGAAAGGAACGCCCGGCGTTTCGGGAAAAGTATTTCAATCGCTTGGACAAAACAACGTGAACATTTCCGCAATTGCGCAAGGAGCATCGGAACGGAATATTTCGTTTGTCATTGATGCGAAAAATAAAACACGCGCGCTCAACGTTATCCATCAGGCATTTTTTGAAAAACGAAAACGCCTTTCTCTCGTTGTCGTTGGCGTTGGAAATATCGGAAATGAATTGTTACATCAATTGAAACAACAACAAGCATTTTTGCTTTCACGAGGATTTGAAGTGAAACTCTGCGGCGTTGCAAACAGCAAACATTTCATTCTTTCGCAAGAAGGAATTTCGCTTGAGCATTGGCGAGAGAAACTTGAACATTCTCATTTAATAATGAATCCGAATGAACTCGCACTACAATGCAAAGAACTCGAATTTGTCAACGCGGCGCTCGTTGATTGCACTGCGAGTCAGGAATTTGTAGATGCTTATCCGCAATTCCTCGAAGCGAATATGCACATCGTTACACCGAATAAAAAAGCGAACGTGCTTCCCTGGAAACGCTATACAGATTTGATGAGCAAAATAAAACAACGGCAAAAATATTTTCTCTTTGAAACAAATGTTGGCGCGGGATTGCCGATTATTTCCACGTTGCAAGATTTTGTTGTCAGTGGTGATAAAGTTCTGAAAATCGAAGGAATGTTTTCGGGAACGCTTGGCTATTTGTTCAACACATTCGATGGTTCTGTTCCATTCAGTGCATTATTAAGTGATGCGCACAAACGCGGCTACACCGAACCTGACCCGCGTGATGATTTATCGGGAATGGATGTTGCGCGAAAACTTCTCATACTTGCACGACTTATGAGACATCAATTTGATTTGAAAAATGTGAAAGTAGAAAATCTCGTTCCAAATCAACTTCAAAAAGAAAAATATTCTCCCAATTTCTTTTCTCGTTTTGCAAAGTTCGATTCACTCTTTCAAAAAAAGTTAGAAGCGGCGCAAAAGAGAAATGCAGTGCTGCGATACGTTGGCATTGTAGAAAAAGGAAAAGCGTACGCACAACTCAAAGAATATCCCCGCACACATCTTTTTGCATCATCGAAAGGAAGCGATAACATTTTTGCTTTCACCACAAAACGCTATTCCGATTCTCCGCTTGTTGTGCAAGGTCCCGGCGCAGGTCCCGAAGTTACAGCGATGGGAGTGTTTTCGGATATACTGAAGTTGTTGAATTATTTGCCGTACTGATATTTTAGATTTTACATTTTACATTTTATATTGAAAACAAATTTCTGTAATTCAAACAACAACGTGTCATTCCGAATCCCGCTTTTGCGGGTGAGGAATCTACTTATCGTTTCATCCATCGTAAGTGTTGAGAAGATTCCTCAACCAAACTAAAGTTTGATTTCGGAATGACACAATCCCGAGGAAATACAATGCCCGATACAAAAACGCAAACCACCCAACCCACCATCTTCATCTCATACAGTTGGAAGAACAAAGACATTGCCGATGCGATTGATAACGATTGGAAAGCAGTCGGTATAACTCTTGTACGAGATGTACGCGATTTAACATTTAAAACGCCGCTCAAAGAGTTTATGAAGCGCGTAAAAGAAACCGATTACGTTCTCCTCGTGATTAGCAAAGCGTATTTGGAATCGAAAAACTGTATGTACGAAACGTTGGAACTACTTGAAGAACCAAAATTTAAGGATAGAATCTTACCAATTGTATTAGATGATGCAAACATAACCACACCGCAAGGCAAAATCTCTTACATAAAATATTGGGATGAACAAATAAAAAGCGTGAACAAAGAAATAGAAGGATTGGTAGGCAATACAAATTTGAGCGAGTTGTATGAAGAACTGAACCAATACAACAAAATAAGAGACAACGTTAGTAAATTTATTGCTGCAATAGTCAGTATGCGTTACCTCTCTTGGGACGGAGCAAAAGCAGAAAATTACAAACCCATTTTTGATTACATTGGATTTAACGAGCAGAATATTCTTGAAGAAACTATCCGGATTTTTAATATTGGAGATACAGAAGAACAAGAAATTGCCTTAGATAAACTCTCCCGTCAACACCCTAAAAATGAAAATGTATTATTTCTTAAAGCCACCATTGCTTATTTAACGGAAAAGAAATACAAAAAAGCGCGAACACTTTGCGAAGAGATCATACAACTATATCCAAATTTTTTCGAAGCCACCTATAATCTAGCGTACTTGCTTGATAGACATTTTCAATCCTATCCAAAAGCAAAAGAACTCTACGAAAAAGCAATTGCAATAAATCCTAACGATGCTGATGCATACAACAATCTTGCTATACTGCTCCAACAACAATTCCAAGACTTCGACAAAGCGAAAGAACTATACAAAAAAGCAATCGCTATAAATCCAAACTATGCTGATGCATATAACAATCTTGCTATACTGCTTGAAACACAATTCCAAGACTTCGACAAAGCGAAAGAACTATACAAAAAAGCAATTGCAATAAATCCTAACTACGCTGATGCATACAACAATCTTGCTGCACTGCTCAAACAACAATTCCAAGACTACCCCAAAGCAAAAGAACTCTATGAAAAAGCAATTGCTATAAATCCTAATTTAGTAGAAGCATACTACAATCTTGCTTTACTGCTTTTTGGTAATTTCAAAGACATAGAAAATTCACGCATCCACTATCTTAAAGCCATTGAACTCAATTCTCAACTGAAAAACGAGGAGTTTGAAAACTTACTCGGTATAAAATAGAATGAATATAACGCCGTAGGTCAATGACTCGTAGAGCGTGAAATGTTTGTGGTTTAAGTTTTTACCACTAAGGCACTAAAAGCACAAAGAAACACTGAGAAAAAAAACTTAGTGAACCTTAGTGTTCTCAGTGTCTTAGTGGTTAGGGGTTGATGGCAAAATGAAATGTAGTTTTACCGCAAAGGAACGCAAAGGGAGATTGTATAAATCTTCTTGTGGTGAGAAAATAAGCATCCTTCCGCGATGAAGAAACGTTCTTCCCGCAGCAAACACATTCCTTCCGCCCTATATATTCACCCTTCTCTCAAAGGAAATGAAAATACACGAGAAGATAACATCGAGAAGAGGAAAGTAATACTAAAATATTCGTGCAATCTCCGGTTTTATGCTTCCCAAAATTGGAAAAGGAGTAAAAAGTAGTATAATGGTATTTCCAAAAGTGGAAGATGCATAAAAACTTTTCATTATGCCCATACCAAAAGTGGAAGATGCATAAACACTTTTCATTATACCAATACCAAAAGTGGAAGATGCATAAACACTTTTCATTATGCCTATACCAAAAGTGGAAGATGCATAAACACTTTTCATTATACCAATACCAAAAGTGGAAGATGCATAAACACTTTTCATTATGCCTATACCAAAAGTGGTAGGTGCATAAAAACTTTTCACTATGCCTATACCAATATTGTAAGTATCGAAAACGGAATAATTTTAGGTCTTTCGCCATTATTTCCAACTTACGACAATTTTTCAGATTCAAACAAATATTGAAAATTGACGAAAATCGCATTTTTAGATTATTGTTAACAATTGGTGAAAGGATATTGAAAAAATCGTTCTTCTTCACTACCACCAAACATTTTTGAATATTTTTCAAAAAATATTATCCAAATTGTTGTTTACGAAACAGATTTTTCTCTTATTAAAAACCGATTTTGTAACAAAAACTTTCGGAAAGAGAAATTTTCTATGAGTAAGAAAAAAGTTAAAGTGTTCGCACCCGCTACAATCTCGAATCTTGGTTCAGGATTTGACGTTATTGGTATTGCGTTGGAAAAGTTCGGCGATATTGTAGTCGCGGAACGTTCAAAAGAATATGGAATAACATTTTCCGTAAAGACCACGGAAAAAAATATCCCAACCGGCTCTGATAACAATGTTGCTGCCTATGTTGCACAACTGATGCTCGACGAATTTAAGCCGAACTATGGCGTTAAAATGGTCTTGCACAAACAGATGCCGATTGGCTCGGGACTTGGGAGTTCCGCCGCGAGTTCTGTTGCATCTGTTGTCGCAGTAAATGCTCTGCTTCCAAAACCGTTGCAGAAAAAGGATTTATTACGGTTCGCAGTCGAAGGTGAACGAATGGCAAGCCGTTCACCGCACGCTGATAACGCCGCCCCCTCTCTTTTTGGCGGAGCAGTCCTGATACGAAGTTACTTTCCGCTTGATGTGGTTCAACTGCCGGTGAAGAATAAACTTTGGTGGGTGGTTGCGCGACCACATATCGTGATTCGAACGGAAGATGCGCGAAATATACTTCCCCACCTCATTGACCTTAAAGCGGCAATTATCCAATGGGGAAATTTTGGAGGATTACTCGCAGGACTTCTTGAGGGTAACGCTAAACTTGTAGGAAAAAGTGTCGAAGACGTAATAATCGAACCTGTGCGTAAAAGACTCATCCCCGGTTTTGACGAAGTAAAGTTTGCTGCAATCAATGCCGGAGCATTAGGTTGTTCGATTTCCGGCGCTGGTCCTGCTCTCTTTGCGGTTACCGATTCGGAAAAAATCGGAAAAAAAATAGCGAAGGCAATGGAGGAAACATTTAAAAAACAAGCGAAACTCAAGTGTGATACCTTCGTCTCAAAAATCAATATGAAAGGGGCGATAGAGATTTAAGATTTAAGATTTACGATTTGAGTTTCTCAATGCTTTACGCATATCGCACGAGACGCTGTGAAAAGTCGTAAACATTTGGAATGAAAAATTTTAGCACTATCGCACACCCTCTCAAATCTCAAATGAACTTTATCAGTGTTAACGGAAAATCTACTCCCGTTTCTTTTCGCCACGCATTGTTTTCCGGTATAGCAAACGATGGCGGTTTGTATGTGCCTGAAAACATTCCGAGTTTCTCCCCTTCCTTCCTCTCTCAATTAGAAAATCTCTCACTCCACGAAATCAGTGTTGAAGTCGCATCGCTATTTATTGATGAAATTCCGAAAGCGCATTTAGAGAATATTATTTCCAAAGCGTTCAACTTTCCGATTCCCCTCGTTCATCTCGAAGAAAAAATTTTTCTCCTTGAACTATTTCATGGACCAACACTTGCGTTTAAAGATGTTGGCGCGCGTTTTATGGCAGAAACACTTTCCTTTTTTTTACAACAGGAGAAAAAGGAAATTACCGTCATTGTTGCAACATCAGGCGATACAGGAAGCGCAGTCGCAAACGGATTTTACAACGTACCGAATATTTCTGTTGTTGTTTTATATCCTTCGGGAAAAATTTCACCTTTGCAGGAAAAACAAATCACGACACTCGGAAATAATATTCATGCAATTGAAGTGGAAGGAACCTTTGACGATTGTCAAAAATTAGTAAAACAAGCGTTAGCGGATAAAGAACTTGTAACAAAAAGAAATTTGACAACGGCGAATTCTATCAATCTCGGAAGATTGATTCCGCAGATTATGTATTATGTTTGGGCGTTTGCACAACTTCGTACGATTCCGAAACAAGTTCGGAATGACAATATAATAGCAGTTGTTCCAAGTGGAAATTTTGGAAATCTTACAGCGGGACTGTATGCGAAAGGAATGGGGTTACCGATTCAAAAATTTATCGCAGCAACTAATTCAAACGATGTTGTGCCGGAATATTTTCACACTGGAAAATATTCTCCGCGTCCATCAATTCAAACATATTCCAACGCAATGGATGTTGGAAATCCGAGTAATCTTTCCCGCATTCAATTTTTGTACGGAAATGATGTTCAAAAAATGAAAACCGATATTGAAGCAATGAGTATTTCCGATGAAGAAACGTTGAATGAAATTCGGGAAACGTACAAACGGACAAAGTACATTCTTGACCCGCATACAGCAGTGGGAGTTTGTGCATTTAGAAAAAGAAGTCAGAAGCCAGAAGTCAGAAATCAATCAATCATTGTTGCTGCAACTGCACATTATGCAAAATTTCCTGAAGTGGTCGAGAAAGCGATTGGAGAAAAAATCATCCTTCCTCCAATACTGGAAAATGCGCTGCACAAAACAAAACAATCCACATTTATCCCAGCAAATTATGACGAACTAAAAGCCCTTCTCCTCTCGTAATTCAATTGTAGAATTTTCCTTTCCTTTCTGTTTTTCCCTTTCTTAAAACTCTTTATATTTGCACCGCTTAAACTAATTTTTACCGAATACTTCATCTATTTTTTTGGAGAATAATTTATGTCCCGAATCGTTCGCAGTGGATTAATTCAAACCACACTCGCCACATCATCAGAACAACCCATCGAAGTCATCAAAAAAGGGATGATTGATAAACACCTTTCTATGATTGAAGATGCCGCAAAAAAAGGTGTGCAAATTCTTTGTATGCAGGAATTATTTTACGGTCCGTACTTTTGCGCAGAGCAAAAAAAGAAATGGTACGCGCTCGTGGAAAAAATTCCCGATGGCTCAACGACAAAACTCTTTCAGGAAATTGCAAAAAAATATTCTATGGTTATTGTGCTTCCGATTTATGAAGAAGAACTTCCAGGAATTTATTACAACACTGCCGCAGTGATTGATGCTGATGGAAAGTATCTCGGCAAATATCGTAAACATCATATCCCGCAAGTTGAACCTGGATTTTGGGAAAAGTTTTATTTCAAACCGGGTAATCTTGGGTTTCCAGTTTTTAAAACAGCGTATGCTGATATTGGCGTGTATATTTGTTACGACAGACATTTCCCCGAAGGCGCGAGAATACTTGGATTGAACGGAGCAGAAATTGTTTTCAATCCATCCGCAACAGTTGCCGGACTTTCAGAATATTTATGGAAACTTGAACAACCTGCCCACGCTGTTGCAAACGGATATTTTGTTGGCGCAATTAATCGCGTTGGATTTGAACCGCCGTGGAACATCGGTGAGTTTTACGGACAAAGTTATTTCTGTACACCGCGTGGAAAAATAATTGCCGAAGCGCCGCGCGATAAAGATTTTCTCGTTGTTGCGGATTTGAATTTAGATGAAATACAAGAAGTACGCGATACGTGGCAATTCTTCCGCGATAGAAGACCGGAAGAGTACGGAGCAATTAGCGCGGTAGAGAAATCATGAAAGCACTTGTTCCAATAGAAATAATCGGGCAAAGAATTATTCTTCTCCGCGGTGAAAACGTTTTGATTGACCGCGACTTGGCTGAACTTTATGACGTAGAAACAAAATATCTCAATCGTCAAGTAAAACGTAATATTAAGCGTTTCCCTTCTGAGTTTATGTTTCGATTAACACGAAAAGAGAAAAAAGAGGTGGTGACAAATTGGCACCACCTCGAAGACTTAAAATTTTCACACCAACTTCCATTTGCATTTACTGAACTCGGCGTGGCAATGCTTTCAAGTGTGTTGAATAGTGAACGCGCGATTCAAGTCAACATTCAAATAATGAAAACATTTGTCCAGTTACGAAAAATGTATTCGAGTAATAAAGACCTCGCTCGTCGCTTAGATGAAATCGAAAAGAAATACGATGGACAATTCAAACTTGTTTTTGATGCTTTACGAAAACTACTTGCTCCTCCACCAGCGCCGAAACGAGAACCGATGGGATTTTTAGTAAAGGAAAAAACTGTTTTGTATAACTCGAAGAAAAAATAATTTTATGGAAACATTACTAAGACAACAACGCATTGTGCAAAGCCCCGATGTCTGCGGCAATCAACCTCGAATTGCTAATACACGGATTCGTGTTATTGACATTGCAATTGCCTACGAATACAATGGACTAAGCCCTGACGAAATCGTATCTCAACTTGAAAGCATTACTCTTTCGGATGTATTTGCTGCGTTAGAGTATTATTTCGATTATCATGATGAATTTCAAAAAAAACTTCAAGAAGAAGACAAACTCGTAGAACAATTGCGAAAGACTTTACCTTCAATTCTTGACCGCACTGCAGTAAAAAGTCTCTAATGCGCCTATTGATGGATGAACATATTTCAAAAAACGTTGCGAGTGCATTACGTCAACGTGGAGCTGACGTCGTGCGAGTTCAAGAAATCGGACGCGATGGATTTTCAGACGAGGAACAACTTTCTTTCGGACTCCAGGAACATCGCGTCATCGTTACATTTGACGATGACTTTCTCGTACTTGGTCGCAGCGGAATAAAGCACAGTGGTATTATTTTTGTAACTCGTTTCCATCGAAATGAGAAGACAATTATCCGGGGGCTAATATTTTTTCACGAACAATTTGAAAACGAAGATTTTACTGACAGAATAGAATATTTATGAACGACCAACAACTCAACCAACTTTCTGCATCTGAAATTACTTCACGATTTACTTATCGCACATGGGGATTTCAAAAAAATTGGAAACCGCTCCACATCGTTGATGCGGAGGGAGTGTATTTTATTGATGCCTCCGGGAAAAAATATCTCGACTTTTCTTCCCAATTAATGTGCGTAACGCTTGGTTACAAAAATCAAGCAGTGGTAAAAGCAATTCAGGAACAAGCCGCATCGCTTCCGTACATTGCGCCGGGATTTGCAACCGATGTGCGTGCGGAATTAAGCAAAGCATTGCTCACTGTACTTCCGAAAGGATTGGATAAATTTTTCTTTACTACATCGGGAACAGAAGCAAACGAAGCCGCTTTCAAAATTGCGCGAATGGTTACGGGAAAAACAAAAATCATTGCACGGTATCGTTCGTATCACGGTTCAACGATGGGCTCAATTGCAGCAACCGGCGACCCGAGACGTTGGGCAATGGAACCGGCAGGAAAAGTGCAAGGAGTAATCTTTGCGCCGGAAGTGAATTGTTACAAATGTCCGATGAAACATTCTTATCCCGAATGTAATATCGCGTGCGCAGATTACATTGAACATATGATAGAAAATGAAAGCGATGTTGCCGCAGTTTTCGTTGAACCTGTTGTAGGAACAAACGGCGTTCTCATTCCACCGAAAGAATATTTTCCGCGACTCAGAGAAATTTGCGACAGACATAACGTTCTTTTAATCGCTGATGAAGTGATGAGCGGCTGGGGACGAACGGGTAAATGGTTTGCCATTGATAATTGGGATGTTGTTCCCGATATTCTTACTACCGCAAAAGGAATTACCACTGCATATATGCCGCTCGGACTTTGCGCAACATCAAGAAAAATTGCCGACCATTTTGAAGACCATTATTTTTCACACGGACACACATACGAAGCGCATCCGCTCACACTCGCTCCCGCAATTGCCGCAATCAATGAAATGAAACGACTGAATTTAAATCAACGCGCAACTGAAATGGGAAATTATCTCGGCGCTAAATTGCACGAATTGAAAGCGAAACATAAATCCATT
>JAGXRH010000203.1 GCA_018335975.1 Ignavibacteriales bacterium | reverse complement strand
TGAAGGATGGCATTCTCAAAGAGTTACGAAACATCGGCGACATTCTCGCAAAACATTTTCCGAGAAAATCTGATGACCGCGATGAACTTACGAATGAAATAAGTATGAGGTGAGTTTGTTATGTTTGCATGGACAAAAAATAAAATACTCTCCGGAGTTCAACGGGAAACTATCGCGCAACGCATTGCAGAAATTGAAAAGCGGACCAGCGCAGAATTACGGGTAGCGATAAAAATAAAACGCAACCGTGATGAACAAACAAAGGCACTTCCTGAACTCGCCTTGAATGAATTTTATTACCTGGGTATGGATAAGACCGGAATGAAAACAGGCGTGTTGCTCTTCATCTTATTTTCAGAAAACAAAATTGAAATCATCGAAGATGAAATGATTAGCACGAAAGTGGACCAGGTATTCTGGAACAGTATCGAATCGTTGATTGCCGAAAGTTTCGCGAACGGAAAAATGTTCGAAACGTTACTGATTGCCCTTGAAAAAATCGGTGAAGTGCTCGCGAATCATTTTCCCATTCTCCCCGGTGATGTCAACGAACTCACCAACGAAGTGAGCATTCGTTGAGAAACCCAGCGCAGTTTAATGCATTCTCGTTACCACAAAATCCACAAACGAAAGCAAGGATTGTTTACTTGGCGAGTTTGGAAATTGCCGCAAAATATCTTTAGCCGTTTCTGCATACTCCATTGATTTACCTGTAGCATATTCAATTCCTCCGTATTCGTAAACAAACGTAGAAACAGTTTGCGCACCGTTTTTATCCGCGCCGTTCTTGATGATTTTCAAAATTGAATTTGCTTCTGTTCGCGGGGCTTTTTCTAATGCGTGAATTAACGGAAGTGTAATTTTTTTGTCTTTCAAATCGGCGCCGCCGGTTGGCTTTCCTGTAATACTTTTCTTTCCGACGAAATCAAGCAAGTCGTCACGGATTTGAAATGCGAGCCCGAGATTTTCTCCGAAGTCGCGCATTGCATTTCTGTATTCTCCATTGATAGAACCTGCCGCTGCGCCAATTTCCGTGCAGGTAGAAATAAGCGATGCAGTTTTATCGGAAATAATTTTGAAGTATGTTTTTTCGTCAACGCTTAAACTTCTGCTCTTTTCAATTTCTAAAATTTCTCCCTCACTCATTCGCCGAACGGAATCGCTCATAATTTTCAGAAAAGAAAAATCATCGTTATCGAGCGAAAGCAGCAATCCTTTCGCAAGAAGAAAATCTCCCATCAACACCGACGCCTTGTTTTTCCAAACAAAATTTATTGAGGGAAGTCCGCGGCGCGTGTTTGCTTCATCAATCACATCATCGTGAATAAGCGTTGCAGTGTGTAAAATTTCCACTAATGCTGCGCCGCGATATGTGCGTTCGTTAATTCCTCCACACAATTTGCTGCACAGAAGAACCAACATCGGTCGCATCTTTTTTCCTTTTTGTTTTAAGATGTAGCGCGTAATCGCATCAACGAGAAATATTTTCGAGCGCATTGCGTTGCGAAAAACCTCATCGAATGTTTTCAGTTCTTTTTCGATTGGTAAACTTATGTCTTTAAGATTCATTGTCTATAATTGTTAGTTCGTTGGTTCGTTAGTTCGTTTGCTAGGTAGAGGTAACTAACGAACGAGCCAACGATTACAAGGTTATTGTTTTCTTTCGATGAACAACCGCTGAAATCCAAATGCTGACTTCATACAAAATTAACATCGGGGCGGAAAACATTGCCATCGTTACGGCATCGGTTGTTGGCGTAAGAATTGCTGCAAGTATAAAGATGGCTACAATTGAATGACGGCGATAATGTCGCATAAATGCCGGGGTTAAAATTCCAAACTTGGAGAGAAAATAAGTAATCATCGGCAATTCAAAAATAAGTCCCGAAAGTAAAATCATTTGCAGAACGAATCCCATATAATCGCCGACGGAAATAAGGTTTTGAATTTGCGGGGAACCGAACGTCGAGAAAAATTGCAGCATATACGGAAGCATCAAAAAATACGCGAATGCAACGCCTCCAAGAAAACAAAACGTGGTGAAGAAGACAACTCCGGATAGATATTTTTTCTCTTTTAAGTACAATGCGGGAACGACAAATTTCCAGAGTTGATACAAAAGCCACGGCGAACTTACGATTACACTAGCAACTAACACAACCATCATATAAAGCGTAATTTGTCCGTACGGAATTGTGTTGATGAGTTTGAGCGGAGGATTTGTTCGTTGAATCGGTCCAAGCACAACTTCATTGACGAGGAAATCTGAAAAGTATGCGCAAAGAACTACTGCAATGAGCGTTCCGAGCAATGCTTTTACAACTCTCCAACGCAACTCTTCGAGATGGTCGAGAAAAGAAAGTTCGAGTTCTTCCTTTGGCTCTTGTGGTATTTCGAATTCGGAATCGGACATTATAAATTACAAGACAAATTCAAAATCATTTCTTCTGATAATGACTTTCTTTCCGATTACATAATCTAATGTTTGTGAAGAAAGAAAATGATTCAGTCCTTGAATGAAATATTGCGAATGATTAGGAGCAATGCGAAGATAAATTATTCCGAGTGTTGATGCTGGCGGGAAGAGAAGCGGATGTTTGAAGTGTTTATCGTTCGTAACGAAAATATTGTAATGCAGTTTTGCTTGCTCGTATAGTTCACCATTTTTCAATCCTTCGAATAGGGAAAGTTTCACGTGTTCCACTTCGTATCCGAGAGAAAAAAAATAATCTTTCAACGGAAACGGAATGCATTCATCAAGAAGAATTTTCATTATGCTGCCAACGGAAGAGAAACGCACTCGGTTGCAAAATGAATTGCACCGTGAATTTGTTCATCGGAAAGAAACGGATACTCTTTTTGTATTTCGGAAAACGAAAAACCCTCATCCAGCATTTCGAGAATGATGTACACGGGAAATCGTGTTCCTTGAAGTACGGGAATTCCATCCATTATTTCCTGATCGGAAACGATATAATCAGTTTTTTCCATAGTGATATTTCAAATTAACGATGCAAATATATTTATCTCAAGCGAAGAGGCAAAGACGTTATACATACAACGGAAATCCTAAACACAACGCTTTCACTTTCTCCGCAACATCTTCGTACACTTTTTTATTTCCCACATTTCGCAACACTTCATCAATCAATTCTCCAACGATTTCCATTTCACGTTCTTTCATTCCGCGAGTTGTAATTGCGGGAGTTCCAACACGAATGCCACTGGTAATTAACGGTGATTGTGTATCGTAAGGAACGGCATTTTTATTTACCGTAATTCCGCTTTCATCCAATGCTTCTTGCGCGGCTTTTCCCGTGAGATTTTTATTGCGCAAATCAATCAACATCAAATGATTATCCGTGCCGTTGGAAATAATATTATATCCAAGTGAAATAAGTTTATTCGCTAACGCTTTTGCATTTGCAATAATTTGTTTTGCGTATGTTTCAAAACTCGGCTGCAAGTTTTCTAAAAACCCAACTGCTTTCGCTGCGATTACGTGCATCAATGGTCCTCCTTGAATTCCCGGAATCACCATCGAATCCAAAAGTTCGCTCATCATTTTTGTTCGTCCGCTTTTCGGTGCAACAAGTCCAAACGGATTTTCAAAATCTTTTCCGAGTAAAATCAAACCGCCGCGAGGTCCACGCAATGTTTTATGCGTTGTGGAAGTTACCACGTGACAAGACGGGAGCGGATCGTTCAATAAATTTTTTGCGATGAGTCCCGCGGGATGAGCAATATCCGCAAACAAATACGCGCCGACTTTATCCGCAACCGCGCGAAACGCTTTGTAATCAATGTTGCGCGAATATGCCGATGCGCCGACCGTAATCATTTTCGGTTTTTCTTTTGTCGCAAGGTCTTCGACTTCATTCATATCAATGAAACCGGTTTCTTTGTTCACGCCGTACGCAACGAAGTTGTAAAACTGTCCCGAAAAATTTACCGGCGAGCCGTGTGTTAAATGTCCGCCGTGCGAAAGATTCATTCCCATCAATTTATCGCCGTGTTTTACAAACGTGAAATACACCGCCATATTTGCCTGCGAACCCGAATGTGGCTGCACGTTTGCATACTCCGCGCCGAAAAGTTTTTTTGCTCGTTCACGCGCAATATTTTCCGCAACGTCAACAAACTCGCATCCACCGTAATAGCGTTTGCCCGGATAACCTTCGGCGTATTTATTTGTCATCACGCTTCCCATTGCTTCCATTACCGCTTTGCTCACAAAATTTTCTGAAGCGATGAGTTCGAGTTTTGTGTTTTGTCGGTTGCGTTCGTTTTCGAGTGATTGAAAAATTTCGGAGTCGAATTGTTTTAAGTTGGTCATAAATTTTTTTGTGATTTAAGATTTCGTCACACTGAGCGAAGTCGAAGTGTGTATGTTCTTCCTCTTTTGGTATCCCGCTTTGACGGGATGCTAAAAAAAGGAAAAGAAATGAAATGAAATACTACATTATGCTGCGTGGGCAATGATGGAATTTTTTCTCACTTTCATTTTCAATGTAGTTTTCTCTTCCTCAACTTGTTCATAATATGTGTAAGAAGAAAGCAATGGCATTTCGTTGTTTAATCTTTTAGAAGTTGTTTCTATTGCGAGTTCGGATTTATCAATGCCAATCCATTTTCTATTCAGCATCGAAGCGGCGACAAGTGTTGTTCCCGAACCGCAAAAACAATCGAACACTAACGAATCATTATGAGAAGAATTTTTTATTATTGTTGAAAGCAGTTGAATATTTTTTTCCGTTGGATATGTTAGTTGTTGCGAATCCTTGAACTCCCAAATATCCTGCATTCGCTTTTGTGTATAATCGTCTGCATAAATAATTTTTCTTGGAACGCCATTTCCCGACCATTCGATTAAACCATTTCTTTCTAACTCGTCGAGAACTTCGGGAGAATATCGCCAATGCCTTCCCGATGGTGGAGAAATTCCGCGCCACAAACCTCCGGTTTTTCCATTCTTCGTTTCTCCCGGCGCGTGAAGTGGATTCGTTGTATAGCGTCTTCCGTTTGCATCTACTTTGTTAAAAAGTTTTTGAGATTGTTCTTCTGTTTGGTCAACAAGCGGTTCGTTCCAAATAAATTTTTCCGATTTCGAGTAAAACAAAATCAAATCTTTGATGTTGCTATAACCTTTTCGTTCAAAATTTTTCGGGTTACATTTTATTCTCGTGATGTCGTTGCGAAAATTTTCTACTCCGAAAACTTCATCCATAATTATTTTTACATAGTGACCAATTTTGTAATCAATGTGCAAATAAATAGAAGCGTTTTCCGACATCAATTCTCTAATGAAAAAAAGTCTTTCGCGTAAAAATTCTAAATATTCCTCACCAACTAAATGGTCAGTGTACGCAATTGCATCTTTTTCACTGCTGCTGATTGTCGCTGTTCGATGTTTTCCGCTTCGATATACTGTGTTCGTTGCAAACGGCGGGTCAATGTACACTAAATCAATTTTTCCTCTCAAATGAAAATCGCTCAACAACGCTTGCATTACATTGAGATTATCTCCTTTAAAAAGAAAGTTATCAGAAAGAGAACTTTCAAAATTTTTTTGAAGAATTGCTTTCGGAGTGAGTTTTAAAATTTCACTTTTACTTTTCTTGCTATCGTACGTGAGTTCCATAAACGTTAGAGTTGATAAAGAAATTCTTTCAATACTAAACTACTCATAATGTTATACTTTTGTTTATGCTTGACAAGAAAATTATACATCTTATTTTTACTTTGAATATAAAGAACGCCGTCAAGTATAGCAATCTTTATCGCTTTTGCAGATTTATCTTTGAGTAAATTTTTTGCATCTTCAAATTGTGCGTTTTGATGTCCGCCGAAATCGGTAAGAAATTTTGCTTCGCCGATGACATATTTTTCATTGATTCGTGCAACGAAATCCAAACCTTTCGTTCCTTTGTAATTCAAATTCTCTTTTGCAAAATCCATAAGTTCCGCATCGCCAGCATCAAGAATTGCATCATCTTTATTTTCTGAAAACTCTTTTGTGTTCAGTAGTTTGTAACCCAATGTTTCTCTTTGAATCCATCTTCTGAAAAGTGGACCAATTTGACGATTCGTTTCTTTCGGTTCACTGCTCTTTTCAAAAATTTCATCCAATCCCATTTCGTAAAGACGGGAACAAAGTCTTTGAACAGTTTTGGGATTTCTCGATAATGCAGTTCTATCTCGCTTCAGATATGCAACATAAGAATCTTTGATTGGAAATAATTCTAATTCCAAAAGATTGGAAAGCAACTCATCGTTGTTTTTCTTTTCAAATGCCGAAACAATTTTGTTCCATTTGTCTTTATCAATATCTCGAATCCCTTCGGGAATAGTCGGATATACTTTGAAAAGTTGGTCGAGATAATTCCGTTGATTTGCAAATTGAATGCTAAGTTCTGTCCAGTAGTTCATATTGATTTCTTTGTTTTTATTCAAGTAATCTAAAATTTTATTCTACTTCTTTATATCTCTCGCTTTTATTTTTACCATTTTTTTCTACGAGTCATAGACCATTTTTTGAAATAACGAGATAGTCGTCAGTGAGTTGGCGTTCTTTAATGAGTCGCTCAATTCCTAATTGAACTCCGAGGAGAATTTTTTCTCGAAGTTGTGTTCTTTCTTCTTTATTTATCATTTCTGACGTTAGAAAAATAGTTAATAGCACACTGATAATGCTGATGCAACTGATTTTGCACGGATTTCAATCGGTGAACATCCGCAACAATCTGTGTCATCAGTGTTCTATTTGAGTTTAAGTTCTTCATTTTTTCAATTCACCGTTATACGGCTATTAATTTCTATACACATCTTTTCTATGTCCGATTCTTTGTATTCGAACTAAGTCGCCAACTATATCAAATACGATTCTGTAATTTCCCATTCTGAGTTTACGCATTCCTTTGTATTTGCCTTTCAATTCGGGAAAGAGATGTGCTTTTAAGGAAAGTTCAGAATCAATTTTATCAAGAATTCTTTTCACTTCTTTCTTCGGAAGTTTTTCCAAATCCTTGTCAATCGAATCGTTGTATTTGATTCTAAACACTTAATCGCTTTCGCAGTTCTTGACTTGAAATGTATTGAGCGGATTTATTTTTTGAACGAACGAGCGCAATTTCTAAATCTTTTTCTTCATCCAAATAATTTTCAATTGCTTTTTGAACGTGATAGTCAAGCGGACGTTCTGTTTCTTCAACAACAGAATCCAACCGCTTTGCTAATTTTTCTTTTATTCGGACTGATAATGTAGTATTCATAAGTGTTTCTTTTTAAAGTTTATCTTCTTTCTGCAATCCAGTTAAATAATCTTGCATACCTTCGTTTACCAACGTTTTATCTTCTTGCTTATAGAGGGTTGCAATTTGTTGTTTCTTCTGTAAATGTTCGTAATATTCTTTTTCTGCATCAATATTGCTCGGAACGATTCCAGAAAATTTTTCAACTTCTGAATGAATTTTACCCCTTGACTGTTGAAGTTGTTTGATGAATCTATCAACAAGTTCTTCGACGGTCATTCCATGTTGCAGAGCATATTGTTTTGCAAAAGCAATTTCTTCCGTTGGTAGAGTAAGCGTTAATTCAGTTGAGTTCATAATATTTTCAATCTAAAATGTAAAATCTAAAATTTTATTTTATTTCTTAATCTCTCTCGCTTTTATTTTTACCACTTTACCATTTTCCGAAATAACGAGATAGTCGTCGGTGAGTTGGCGTTCTTTGCGTATCATTTCAAACGTTTGTAAAATAAATAATAGCACACTGATAACACGGATGCAACAGATTTCGCACGGATTTCAATCGGTGAACATCCGCAACAATCTGTGTCATCCGTGTTCTATTTTTGTTTAAGTATTTCATTTTCCTCACAACGAAGTAAGCAAATGAATCTTTTCAACTCTTCGAGAATGTCTTCCTCCTTCAAATTCCGTTTCGAGAAAAACTTTGACAATTTGTTCGGTAACATTCCATTCAGTAATTCTTGCTCCGAAGCAAAGAACGTTTGCATCGTTGTGTTGTCGCGCGAGTTTTGCGCTTTCCACACTTTCACACACCGCCGCGCGAACTCCTTTGTGTTTATTTGCAACGATGGACATTCCAATTCCCGCTCCGCAAACTAAAATTCCGCGTTCACAATATCCATTTGAAACTGCTTGTGATGCTTTGTGTGAGTAATCTGGATAATCAACAGAATCAGTCGAGTTCGTGCCAAAATCTTCAAAGGGAATATTGAGAGAAGAAAGAAGTTGTTTAACTTTTTCTTTGTATTCAAATCCGGCGTGGTCGCTTGCAAGGGCAATTTTCATTTTCGCTGTTTTATAAAGAATCAGTGATAGGGAATTATTTTTCTTTGTTTGTAAACAGTAATTGGTAATTCGTCATTGGTAATTAGTATCGCGTTGAAATATTTTGAGATTTACAAAAAACCAATGACGACTGACTAATGATATTCCAATCGAAAAGATAAATTTATTCTTTCTCCGGTCTCACAAACATCAATTCATTTGCATCAAACGAAATTATCAAACGAAAAATATCTTCTTTAAGCAAATTCAAATCGGTTTTCCCTCTCTGCGAAAATTCAAACCCGAAGTTCAATCGCGATTCCAATGCAACAGGTAAACCGAATCCTGCGCTTATGCCAATTTCATTTATGCTCGTTCCGTTAATGACATACGGTGTTTTTGCATAATGAAGTCCGAAGCGATATGCAATGCGGGAAAAGTAGGGCTCGCCGCTTTCATTTTTTATCGCAAGGTACTCGCCGCCAACTCCGAAACGAATACTGTTTTCAAATTCTTTGGGATGGATAGTATTCTCTTTGAAATTCTTCCAGTTTTGAAACTGAAGTTCCATCCCTACTTGAAATTGCTCGTCAATTTGAGATGAAGCGCCGACGCTGAAATTCAACGGAAGCAGTGTAGAAAAACTCTGACTCGTGTTTGCGCGAACAGAGGTTGGGTTCTGACTGTAAAAATCATCTGTCGCATAATATTTCACGATAGAATCATTTTCCGTAGAAAGAGTAACCGGAGCAGAAAATTGCACACCGAGAGAAAATTGTTTTGTGTTGAATAAACTCCGGGGAAATTTATACAATGCGCCAAGTTGCAATCCGCTTCCGCTATAGTGTTGTGAAAGTGTTTTTATTGTTGTTACCGTTTGCAATGAGTAGGAAAGGAAATGTTCATTCCGCTCAATTGTTCCGAAGTAATAATTATACGCAAACCCGAACGAAAGTTGCTCGGAAAGATTATAGGAAAGTCCCGAAGTAAATTGCGAGAGTCCGCCGCTTCCGAAATATTTAGTCGAATAATTAATACCACGTTGCGCATCAGAATTTTGCACTTCATAATTCACGTTGGTAACGGGGAGAATGCCGATACCGAAGACGATATTTTTCGGCATATACACCGGAAAAGCAAGCGCGGCACCGTTAAAATTTCCTTTACTTAAAAAAACACTATTTGTAGCGTCGGAACTTTTTATTCCCTGATAATAAAATCCTGCTGAAAATATTGTTCGATTGATTTCTCCCCACGTTGCCGGATGAGAAAAATCGAAAGAGCGTTTTTCTTTGGAGGCAACCCCGATGCCGCTCATTGCAAAACTCCTTGTGTTTATTGTTGTTCTGATTTCTCCGAGACCGAATTGGGAATAGACAGAACCTTGCGTATAGAGCAGGGAGCAGGGAGCGATGAGTAAGAAGTAAGAAGTAAGAAGCAAGAAGTAAGAATATTTCTTATTTCTTAAATTGAAAATATAAAATGTAAAATTGAAAATGTGTTTCATTGTGCTTTTTTGTAAAAAATTTCTATGCGCGGACGAAGTGAAGGTTGCAACGCGTTAAAATTGTGTAAATGAAAATTATCGAGAGAGTTATTTTCGCTTTTAGAACGAAGCAAAATTCCGTATTGTGTTCCGCCATTAAGCCAATATTGTACGGTTTCTTTCACATCAAATGACACGATAGAATCGGTTTGACTTAACGTATTGTTAAAAATTCCATTGTTAAATAACGAGTCGGTATTATTTTCACGCAATTGTTGGAGGAATATCGGCTGAGAATTTTCTTCAAACTGAAATGGAGATGCTTGCTGTAAAATAAGTTGCGCTTTGAAGACAGTAGAAAATGCAGAAATCGAATCAGTGAGAGTTTTAAAGCGGAGAAACGCGCGTTCAGCAATTCCTGCTTGTATCGTAATCACTTCGGGCGTTGGAGGAAGAGTTTTATTGGCAACGAAAACTCCTTTCCCTTTTGTAACAAGGAGCGTATCCGATGTAGTATCATTTATTGTATAGAAGACTTTAAGGCGCGGCGAATGGGAAAACGTGTACGGAAACGATTCAAATCCGATGAGCGAGTTTTGCGTTCGCAGGAGCAAGCCGAATTTCGAAGAAGAAATCACCGTTCGCGCTGTTGCAGAATCTATCGTGAATTCAAAAACGGAATCAGCGAGTTGTTGTGGCGTGAGTTGCGCAATTGCAGTTCCAAGAAACGGAGAAAGCGAATCGTACGAAGACCAACGAAATGCAGAAAAATCTACCGAGGAATCAATTGCATAAAAATTAACTGGTGCACTGAAATTATTTTCGTTATACACAGTGTAATTCATTCGGAATGAAAACTTCGCTGAATCAATCCGGGCTGTATCCAAGACGGTAGGAATTTCCAACCGAAGGAGAGAAATTGCCTTCAATCCTGCAGTGAAATTTTCGCCGAGGAACAATCTGAGTGTTCCTCCATTGATTGGCTTCGCGACCGTTCCGCCGGTATCTGCAAAAACCACAACAGAATCTATATTGACATCGCCATTGTTCGGGAGTAAATTTTTCCCGACAGAGTTTGGTGTTTCGCTGCAAGAAATGAAGAGCAAGGAGTATGGAGCGAGGAGCAGAACACTCATGACCAATAACCAATGACGGGCGACTATCGTTTGTAATTTGTAATTTGTAATTCGTAATTTGAAATATTTATTCATCGAGTATTTTTTTTATAAACTGAATTCCTTCGTATAAATTTTGTGCAGTAACATCTGCGTGTTGATTGTTATCATTTCCCCATTTGAGTGATTCTTCGCCGTAACCTGTTTTCACTAAAATTGTTTTCGCTCCAACGTTTTTTCCTGCATCAACATCAACAAATCTATCGCCGACGACGAACGATTTTTTCAAGTCAATGCCAAATTCCTGTTCTGCTTGCTTCAACATTCCCGGTTTCGGTTTTCTGCAATCGCAGTTATCTTCATCAATGTGGGGACAGTAATAAATTTTATCAATAAATGCGTTTTCGTTTTTCAATAATTGAAGCAAACGTTCGTTCACTTTTTGTAAATCATTCTCCGAAAAATATCCGCGTGCAATTCCCGATTGGTTGGAAATGATGAATACTTTCAGACCGAGTTCATTCATTTCCCGAATTGCTTTTGCAGAATCAGGAATAAGAACGAGTTCATCCGGGTTTGAGATAAAGTTAATTTCTTCGTTAATGGTTCCGTCTCTATCCAGAAAAACTGCAATATTGTTCATTTATTGAAATGTAGTATGTAGAATGTTCAATAATCAATGTAGAAGTAACAGAACTTAGTTATTGTTCATTGAACATTCTGCATTGGAAATTAATAAAATGTAGAATGTAAAATGTTCAATTATCAATGTAGAAGTTTTCTATTTATTATTTTTCTTCGCCGTGTCTATACTTTTTGCAAAGATGGATATTAGTTCGCTACATTCTTTTAAAAGTGTTTCTGCTTCAGTGATATTATTAACAAGCGGCTTTCGAATAATGATTTTCAAACTTACTCTCGTTTCTCGAAGTTCCTTTAAACAAATTTTCATTTTGTGAATGAAATCTGTTTTTGATTCGGCGGCTTGTGCTTCACCATAATTTAGGGCAGGCGATGTTCCGCTTCTGAGAATTTGACCGCCAATGTGGTTGCCAATTTTATTGTCAGGCAACTTTTCAACTAATGAAATTATTCCCAGAGCAAACTGAATAAGCCGTTCTTCTAAATCATAAATTCTGTTTTTCGTTTCTTCCATAATTTATTCTTGAATTAATTTGAACATTGGTTATTGAACATTCTACATTGGAAATTAAAACACGAAATGTAGAATGTAGAACGTTCAATGCTCAATGTAGAATAAGAAACTTGAACATTGGATATTGAACATTCTACATTGGAAATTAAAATACGAAATGTAGAATGTAGAACGTTCAATGCTCAATGTAGAATAAGAAACTTGAACATTGGATATTGAACATTCTACATTGGAAATTAAAATACGAAATGTAGAATGTAGAA
>JAGXRH010000202.1 GCA_018335975.1 Ignavibacteriales bacterium | reverse complement strand
GATAAAGGCGTTTTGTGGTATCGCGGCTATCCGATTGAACAACTTGCCGAGAGTTGCAGTTTTCTCGAAGTTGCATATCTACTCTTGAACGGCGAACTTCCCAATCGTGAACAATACGATGTGTGGGTGAACGAAATTACCAATCACACGATGATTCACGAGAACATCAAAAAATTTATGGATGGCTATCATCACGATGCTCATCCGATGGGAATGTTGCTCGGAACAATCGGCGCACTTTCTACATTTTATCCCGATGCACGTAACATTCACGACAAAGCATCGCAGAAACTTCAAATTACCCGACTCATTGCAAAAATGCCGACACTCGCGGCGTTTGCGTATCGGCACAGTGTTGGTCAGCCGTATATGTATCCGAATAACGCGATGAATTATGCAGAAAATTATTTGAATATGCTTTTCGGAAATACCGTAAAACATAAAACCGACCCGATACTTTCCAAAGCGCTCGATGTACTTTTTATCCTTCACGCCGACCACGAGCAAAATTGCAGCGCAAATGCAATGCGGGCAATCGGAAGTTCGCTCACGGACCCGTTTTCTGCAATGGCGGGAGCGACTGCAGCGTTGTACGGTCCATTGCACGGCGGCGCAAACGAAGAAGTTTTGAAGATGTTGAACGAAATCGGCTCGCTTTCAAAAGTTCCTGCATTCATCAAAGAAGTAAAAGATGGAAAAGGTTCGCGCTTGATGGGATTCGGACATCGCGTGTACAAGAATTACGACCCGCGCGCAAAGATAATTAAGAAACTTGCCGACCAAGTTTTTGATGTAACCGGAAGAAATCCGTTACTCGATATTGCCTTGGAATTAGAACGCATTGCTCTCGAAGATGAATATTTTGTGAAGAGAAAACTGTATCCGAATGTAGATTTCTATTCCGGTTTGATTTATCAGGCGATGGGATTTCCGACTTCGATGTTCACCGTTTTATT
This sequence comes from Ignavibacteriales bacterium, assembly GCA_018335975.1. Lineage (GTDB taxonomy): Bacteria > Bacteroidota > Ignavibacteria > UBA10030 > F1-140-MAGs086 > JAGXRH01. The sequence goes on along the minus strand of JAGXRH010000202.1, from coordinate 14,780 downwards.
TGCAATTGGAAGAACTCCGGGTTGGCTCTCACAATGGCAAGAACTGCTTTCCGATACAGAACAGAAAATTGCGCGACCGCGTCAAATTTATACCGGTCATTCAAAACGCGATTTTGTTCCGTTCACAAAACGCGGATAATTTTTTTTCAAATTATTTTTTTTAAAATAGATGGATATACAATTTGGAGATTTAGGCGTAATTCTACTTCTCGTTTTTATGGAAGGGTTACTCAGCGCAGATAATGCTATTGTGCTTGCTGTGCTTGCGTTACCGCTTCCGCCGGAAGAACAAAAGAAAGCGTTGAAATACGGAATGTTTGGCGCGTTTTTCTTTCGCATTCTCGCTGTTGTCTTTGTTGCGTACTTAATGAGTTGGCCTTGGGTAAAAATGATTGGCGGGATGTATTTGATGTATCTCGGTATTAAACATTTTCACGAAAAAATACTTTTAGGTGAAGATGCCGAGCACATCAAGAAAACATCTGCAAAACAAATTTTTGGCTTGTCACAGTTTTGGAGTACCGTAATCGCGATTGAATTAACCGACATTGTTTTTTCCGTAGATTCTATTTTTGTTGCGGTAGCAATGTCTCCCAAACTCAGCGTGATAATTCTCGGAGGCGTTCTTGGAATTATCGCGATGCGGTTTGTTGCCGGTGGATTTCTCAAATTACTCAAACAATATCCTCTCCTTGTTGATGCCGCATACGCGGTCGTTTTATTGATTGGAACAAAATTATTTATCGAGTTCCTTCACGTAGAAAAACTTATCTCGTGGGAATTACCACACTGGTTTGTCTATGTTGCTATTGGTGTATCATTCCTCAGTGCATTCCTCTTTAGTGTAAGAAAAGACCGTAAAAAAAAGAAGCACGAAAAACTAGCAGAACAAATTTTAGAATCTGAAATATAGTTTCGATTTAAAATCCCCAATATGATTTCAACTGAATTACTATGGATTGGTGTCTTTAATGTATTCGTTCTTGCAATGTTGGCTCTCGACCTTCTTGTATTCAATCGAAAATCCCACGAAGTCTCCATCAAAGAATCCTTGCTTTGGAGCGCGGTATGGATTTCTATGGCGATGCTCTTCAATGCAGGAATTTTTATTTTCTGGCATCAGTTTTTTCCAGAAAGTTCCTACTCCAATAAAGAAGCGGCGTTAGCGTTCTTCGCTGGCTACCTGATAGAAAAATCGCTGAGTGTTGATAACCTGTTTGTGTTCCTGCTTATCTTTTCCTACTTCAAAGTGAACGCTATTTATCAGCATAAGGTATTGTTCTGGGGAATCATTGGTGCGTTAGTAATGCGGGCAATACTCATTTTCTTTGGTGTCGTGCTCATCACAACGTTTCATTGGGTAATTTATGTGTTCGGCGCTTTTTTGATTTACACGGGAATAAAAATGTCCATTCATAAAGAAGATGCAGAAATTCACCCGGACAAAAATATCGTTGTGAAATTTTTTAAGTCGTTTATCAAGATTTCGCCGCAATACTACGATGATAAATTTTTTGTAAAAATAGATGGTAAGAGGTATGGCACGATTCTTTTCGTCGTATTAATTGTTGTAGAAACTACGGATTTAGTATTCGCTGTGGACTCCATTCCCGCTATTTTGGCAATTACCACCGACCCGTTTCTCGTGTACACCTCAAACGTTTTTGCTATTCTCGGTTTACGCGCCTTGTACTTTGCGTTGGCGGGAATAATGAATCTCTTTCATTACCTCCGGCTTGGACTTGCGCTTGTGTTAATTTTTGTCGGTGCAAAAATGGTGTTCGCTGATATTTATAAAATTCCAATTGGAATTGCGTTGGGAGTAGTCGCGGCAATTCTTATCATTTCGATTGTCGCTTCAGTACTTCGACCGCAATCCAAAAAAGAATAGGGGAAACGGTTAGATTCTTCTTCTTGCAATATGTACTGCGCTTTTTATTGCCGCAATCATACTCGAAGGATTTGCAATTCCTTTTCCTGCAATATCAAAAGCCGTTCCGTGCGCGGGCGAAGTTCGCACAATCGGTAATCCCATCGTAAAATTCACCCCTTCATTCATTCCCGACATTTTTAACGGTATCAATCCCTGGTCGTGATACATTGCAAGAACTGCATCGAAGTTTTTGTATTTGTGTTCGCCAAAAAATGCGTCTGCTGGAAATGGTCCTTTCACGATTACATTTTTTTCTTTGAATGATTGAATCGCAGGAATAATAATTTCTCCATCTTCTTTTCCGAGTAATCCATTCTCTCCCGCGTGTGGATTAAGCCCGAGTACTGCAATTCTTGGTTTTGTTATTCCGAAATCATTCCGTAATGAAGTAGAAAGCAATTCCAATTTTTTTACAATTGCTTTTTGTGAAATATTTGATGGAACATCTTTCAACGGATGATGAACCGTAACGAGAGAAACTCGCATTGCAGGAGTCATCAACATCATTCCAAAATTTTTACTTCCTGATAATTCTGCAACAAATTCCGTCTGTCCCAAATGCTTAAATCCTGCAAGTATCATCGCTTCTTTTGAAACCGGCGCGGTAACTACAGCAGAAGCGATTCCTCCGACACAAAGCGCGGTTGCTAATTCCGTTGAGAGAATAGAAATTCGTCCAGAGTCTTTTGTAAGTTTACCCGGCTGAATTTTGTACGGAAAATTATTAGCGACTTCTAGAAAGAAAAGGGAAGAGGAGTTTTTCTTTTGAAAAGAATTGAAATGTTCGAATGTATGGTTGAGTTTCAATTTCTTATCGTAATAATCAAAATTTTTTTTCGTTCCGACAAGAATCGGCGTACAGATATTTTGAATTGATTTATCTCGAACTGCCTTGAGAGTAACTTCGGTCCCGATGCCGTTGTAATCGCCGCAGGAAATTGCTATAAGTGGTTTGTGCATATATAATTTCTTTGTAAAATTGTGGATGAAATTACAAACGCTTTGCGTCAAATTCAAATTGACTGAAACAGTTTTTTTCTTCTAACGCATACGAGTATATTTCTCCTTCAAAAATGCAATCTGTCGCTGAAAATGTTCGCTCTATTCAACAAAATATCCGTTCGGTTTGTAAAAGAATCGGAAGAAATTCGGACGAAATTTCTCTCGTTGCAGTAACGAAAATATTTCCTGTAGAAAAAATTATTGAAGTGAATCAATCAGGAATATTTGACATTGGGGAAAATTTTGTTCAAGAACTCCGTGAGAAAAAGGAAAAATTATCCGATGAACAAATTCGCTGGCACTTCATCGGACATTTACAGAAGAATAAAGTAAAATACATTGCGCCGTGGATTCATTTGATTCACTCTGTTGATTCGCTCGAACTTTGTGAAGAAATAAATAAACGTGCAATTCAACATCAAAGAATTATCGAAGTTTTGATTGAAGTAAATTCTTCCAATGAAGAATCGAAATACGGAGTGAAACCGGAAGGAACCCTTTGGCTCGCAAAAGAAATGCAGAAATATTCCAACATAAAACTTAACGGATTGATGACGATGGGACCGCTTTCTGAAAATGCAGAAGATGCTCGTTCATGTTTTAGAATGATACGAGAATTACGAAATGAAATTCAACAAAGCGGAATCAATGCGCAACATTTATCAATGGGAATGAGCGGCGATTACGAAATTGCGATTGAAGAAGGCGCAACACTTCTTCGGCTTGGAACGGCGATATTCGGAGAGAGAATTTATCAATGAAATTATTCACCAAAGAAAGTGAACAAATATGTCAATGACTTCGCTTGAAATTCGACAACACCAATTTCGGAAAGTGCTTCGCGGCTTTGAATCCAAAGAAGTGAGTGCATTTCTCTCGCAACTTGCTGATGAAATTGAAACACTTCAGAATGAAAATCGCGAGTTAAAAACAAGTCTTTCGGAAGCGGTGAAAGAACTTGAACATTTTCATCGTTTGGAACAAACGATTCAACAAACGCTTATTCAGGCGCAGGAATCGAGTAACAAATTTCTTGCGAACGCAAAACAATATGAAACACAATCGAAACGCGAAGCGGAAGAACAAGCGGAAAACCTTATCCGTGACGCTCATCGTGAGGTTATCAGATTGAAAGAGGAAATTTCTATTCTGCAAGCGAAACAAAAAAATATTGTAGAAAACTTAAAACAATTTCTTGAAAAGGGATTGGAACTTGTGAATAAAACTGAATCAGCGATTCAAAGTGAAATGCCGGAATCAGAAATGATGGAAGAAAAAAGGAAATATGATGCTGAGATTGATGATATTGTAAAAACACTGGTCGGATAATTATGAGCGAACTAACAAATAAAATCAACGAGACGATGAACTTCATCCGAACGAAAACTTCGGTGAAGCCAACGATTGGAATTATTCTTGGAACCGGTTTAGGAAAACTTGCGAAGGAAATTAAAAATCAAGTTGTCATTGAATATGAAAACATTCCACATTTTCCCGTTTCCACCGTTGAATCGCATCACGGTAAACTTATTTTTGGAACGTTGGGAGATAAAAAAATTGTCGCAATGCAAGGACGATTTCACAAATATGAAGGTTACTCTTTGCAACAAGTTACGTTTCCGGTTCGCGTAATGAAATTTCTCGGCGTGAAATCGCTCCTCATTTCGTGCGCTGCAGGTGGACTCAATCCGATGTTTCGCAAAGGGGATGTTGAAATGATTGTTGACCATATTAATTTGCTTGGAGATAATCCGTTGATTGGCGCGAACGAGGATTCACTTGGTCCTCGTTTTCCCGATATGAGTGAACCGTATTCCAAAAAATTACAATCACTTGCAGAACAAGTTGCAATGGATTTGAAACTTCCATTACAGAAAGGAGTTCACACTTCTGTTTCAGGACCAAATTTAGAAACACGAGCGGAATATCGTTTCTTGCGAATGATTGGAGCGGATTCAGTTGGAATGTCAACGATTCCTGAAAATATTGTTGCTGTGCATATGGGAATGGAAGTTCTCGCATTTGCAATTATTACTGATGAATGTTTTCCCGATGCGCTGAAACCGGTTTCATTGAAAGAAGTAATTGATATTGCAGATAAAGCAGAACCGAAGTTGACAGCGATTATGACGGAAGTTGTGAAGAGGATGAAGTGAGAAGTAAGAAGTAAGAAGTAAGAAGTAAAAAGCCGGAATGAATGAAGTTGGTAAATTATTTATTGTTTTTGGAATTGCCATCGTTGGAATTGGAATACTTCTTACATTTTTCGATAAAATTCCATTGCTCGGAAAACTTCCCGGCGATATTAGCGTAAAGAAAGATAATTTTCAATTTTATTTTCCGCTAACAACAAGTATAGTGTTAAGTGTTGTGTTGAGTTTGATCTTTTGGATGATTTCAAATTTTAGTAAGAGATAGTGTTTAAAGAATTAACAGACAAAATAAATTATTCGCAACTCGAAATCGAAATTCTTAAGTATTGGGATGAGAACAAGATTTTCGAGAAGAGCATTTCTACGCGCGAAGGAAAAGAAGGATTTACATTTTACGAAGGTCCGCCGACGGCAAATGGAAAACCGGGAATTCATCATGTGTTTGCACGAACATTGAAAGATTTAGTTTGCCGTTACAAAACAATGCGCGGATTTCAAGTGCATCGCAAAGCCGGCTGGGATACGCACGGATTGCCGGTGGAAATTGAAGTGGAGAAAACTCTCGGCTTCAAACACAAAGATGATATTCTCCAATACGGCATCGAAAAATTTAACGCAGAATGCAGAAAATCCGTTTGGAAATATAAAAGCGATTGGGAGCGCATGACAACGCGTATGGGTTATTGGGTGAATCTCGATGAGCCATACGTAACGTTTGAAAATAATTATATCGAAAGCGTTTGGTGGGCGCTCAAACAATATTTTGATAAAGGTTTACTCTACAAGGGATTTAAGATTCAGCCGTATTGTCCGCGCTGTGAAACTCCGCTTTCATCGCACGAAGTTTCACTTGGTTATGAAAATGTTACGGATAATTCTGTGTTCTTAAAATTTAAATTGAAGAATGAGTCGAACACTTTCATATTATCTTGGACAACAACTCCTTGGACACTTCCCGGAAATATTGCGCTTGCGGTTGGAGAAAAAATTGATTATGTAAAAATAAAAGTCGGTGAAGAATTTTGGATTCTTGCAAATGATTGTCTTGGCGTAATTTCCACCTCGGCGGACAAGTCCGAAACGTATGAAGTTGTTGAACATATTCTCGGAAAAAATTTACTTGGAAAAGAATACATTCCTTTGTTTGAAGTTGAAGCACTGAAATCGGAAACTTCTTACAAAATTTATGCGGCAGATTTTGTAACGACTACCGATGGAACGGGAGTTGTTCATACTGCGGTAATGTATGGCGAAGATGATTATCAATTGGGAAAACGAGTTGGACTTCCGCAATATCATACTGTTGACACAAGCGGAAATTTCAAAGAAGATGTAAAAGAACTCGCGGGGCTTTACGTGAAAGATAAAGCGACGGAGAAAAAAATATTCACACATTTAAAAGAGAAAAATAATTTTGTTAAACATCTTCCGTATGCGCACGAGTATCCGCATTGCTGGCGTTGCAAATCTCCGTTGTTGTATTACGCGAGAGATTCGTGGTATATCGCAACGACAAAATATGCAAAGCGAATGGTGGAGTTGAACAAGCAAATCAATTGGTATCCAAAAGAAGTCGGCGAAGGACGGTTTGGAAATTGGCTTGAAGAAAATAAAGATTGGTCGCTTTCTCGTGATAGATTTTGGGGAACACCGCTTCCGATTTGGATTTGCAGTGATTGCGGAAAGTTTGAATGTATTGGGAGTGTGGAAGAGTTAGAAGAGAAAGGTTGGAGGTTGGAGGTTGGAGGTTTGGGAAAAGAAGACCACAAATCACAAACCACAAATCGCAAACCTCTTGACTTGCACAAACCCTTCGTTGATGAAATAACGTGGAAATGTGCTTGCAATGGAACAATGAAACGAACACCCGAAGTCATTGATTGCTGGTTCGATTCCGGTGCGATGCCGTTTGCGCAGTGGCATTATCCGTTTGAGAACAAAGAAATATTTTCATCGCAACATCCCGCCGATTATATTTGCGAAGGCATTGACCAAACCCGCGGATGGTTTTATTCGCTTCATTCGATTTCAACTTTTTTGTTTGATAAACCGGCGTATAAAAATGTTGTCGTCAACGAATTGATTCTGGATAAAGACGGACAGAAAATGTCGAAGTCAAAAGGAAACACTGTTGACCCGTTTATGATTTTGGAAAAGTACGGTGCAGATACAACACGTTGGTATTTGGTAACAACATCGCCGCCGTGGAAACCAACATTGTTTGATGAATCTGGACTCGGCGAGGTGCAACGAAAATTTTTCGGAACGCTACTCAACACGTATTCTTTCTTTTCACTGTACGCAAATGTTGATGGGTTTACTTTTAAAGAAAAGGAAATTCCACTTATTGAACGTTCAGAAATTGATAGATGGATAATTTCCTCGCTTAATTCGCTTGTGAAATCATACAATGAAATGATGGATTCGTATGATATTATGAAAGCGGCGCGAGCAGTTTCTGATTTTACGATTGACCAACTTTCCAATTGGTATGTGCGAAGAAACAGAAGACGATTTTGGAAAAGTGAAATCGGTGGAGATAAAATTTCTGCGTATCAAACGTTGTACGAATGTTTGAACACAATTGCAAAACTCATTGCACCATTTGCTCCATTCATTGCGGAAGAATTATTTCGCAACCTAAATTCAGCGACGAAGAAAGAAAATGTTGAATCAATTCATCTTGCATTACTTCCTCAAGTAAATGAAAACGCGATTGATAAAGAACTCGAACTACGAATGGATAAAGCAGAACGCATCGTTATTCTCGTTCGTTCGATGAGAACAAAATCGAATTTAAAAGTGCGTCAACCGTTGAAACGGATTTTACTTCCCATCGCAAATCATAATGACAAAGAAATGATTCAGCGAATGGAAAATGTAATTCTCGAAGAAATCAACGTGAAAGCGATTGAATACGTTGCGATGGATAATGAAATAATTCGCTGGAAAGTTAAACCTAATTTTAAAATACTTGGTGCAAAACATGGAAAACAAACTCCAAACATTGCGAAACAGATACAACAATTGCAAGCACAACAAATCCTTGAACTAAGTAGTAAAGGAGAGATAATTATGTCTCTTGAAACAACATTAAGTCAAAATGGATTGGTTCAACAAATTAGAGTAGAAAAAAGTGATGTGGAAATTTTGAGCGAAGACATAAAAGGTTGGCTCGTCGCTTCCGATAATGAAATCACAGTTGCGCTCGATACGGAATTAACCGATGAACTTATCAACGAAGGATTTGCGCGTGAATTTGTTAATAGAGTTCAGAACTTGCGCAAAGATTCCAATTTCGAAATCACGGATAGAATAAAAATATTTTATAAAACAACAGAACGATTACACAAGGCAATTTCATCAATGAAAGAGTACGTTCAAAACGAAACACTTGCAATAGAGTTGAATCCACAACTCAACAACGGCGAGATTTCTGAACGGACTGATATCAACGGAGAATTATGTGATGTTATCATTCAAAGAGTACAACAATAAACCGACAGGAATAATATAATGGCTAAATCAAAAATTACGAAATCAAAACCGAAACCGAAACTTAAAACAACATCGAAGCGAATTCTAAAAAAAAATACACTTCCAAAAAAGAAAACTATTAAACTAAAACCGGATTCAAAAACCATAAAAAAATCTGTCAAAGAAAAAGCAATCTCCCCGGCACCTTCAGGAAAAAAAACATTAGCACCTAAGAAAAAGAACGGGTATTCAAAAACAGATTTGAAATATTTCAAGAAATTGATTTTGGAAAAGAGAGCGGAAGTTCGTGAAGATTTACAGCGGCAGCGAGAAAACGTGATTGACCCGATGACGGGCGAGTATCATCAGGAAAGTTCACTCTATTCTTTGCATATGGAACACGGAACTGACTCAATGGAACGGGAAAAAGCGTTTTTGTTGGTCGCACGCGAAGCCCGTTTTTTAGAGAACTTAAATGACGCTCTTGCCCGGATTGAATTGGATAATTATGGTTGGTGCAAAGATTGCGGAAAGTTAATTAACAAGTGGCGCCTTGAAGCAGTACCGCACGCCCAACTTTGCGCAGATTGTAAAAATAAACGAGGCGGAACTCCTCAGGAATCGTAAACTCCGGTTGCGAAATTTGATATGAAATTTTTTTTTGTGAGTGCGATATTGGTACTCCTCGACCAAGCCACAAAGCTGTACGTCAAGGGTTTCTCGTTTCCCTTCCTCCAACTTTCGTGGGAAGGATTTCCTCTCTACACCAGTTATCCTTTGTGGGGGGATTTTATTCGATTCACGTACATTGAAAACGCCGGTATGGCATTTGGAATTGACTTAGGGGCAAAATTATTTTTCTCTTTATTTTCAGTAGCGGCGAGCATCGTGATTGGTTTTTACCTTTACAGAATTCGCAACGAACAATGGAAGACAACATTGCCGCTTGCACTTGTTTTAGGAGGGGCTGTCGGAAATTTGATAGACCGTGTTTTTTACGGTGTATTCTATAATGAAGGAGAACTGTTTTATGGAAAGGTGGTTGACTTTATTGATGTGGAATTTTTTGATATAAACATTTTTGGGTATCAATTAAGTCGTTGGCCTGTGTTTAACATTGCTGATGCATCGGTTACGGTCGGCATATTTTTCCTTCTTATTTTTCATCGCCACACATCCGAGCGCATCAATGAAACCTCCGTTGCACATTCACCTTCTCCACCACACGAAAAAACAATTCACGAAATTTCTGAACCGTCGTAAACAATGCCGACGACGATTACCCTCACTGTTCCTGCGGGAAAAGTGCCCGAGCGACTCGATGTATTCTTAACACACAGTATCGAGAATGCAACACGGACGAAAGTTCAGGAAGCAATAAAAAAAGAGTTGGTGCTCATCAATGGTAAACCCACTAAATCAAGTCATAAAGTTAGTGGAGGAGAGGTCGTCGCCGTTACTCTGCCAAAAAATCCCCCGCCCGATGTTGTTCCGGAAAATATCCCGCTCGATATTGTGTTTGAAGACGAGTATCTTCTTATCGTAAATAAACCTGCCGGAATGGTCGTACATCCTGCGTATGGAAATTACACGGGTACGCTTGTTAACGCTCTTCTGTATCATTACAATCATCTTTCATCTATCAACGATGCAACACGCCCGGGAATAGTTCACCGTCTTGATAAGAATACCTCCGGTTTATTAGTTGTAGCAAAAGATGATTTCACACACGCAAAATTGGCGAAGCAATTTTTTCTGCATACGATTGAACGAGAGTATCGTGCTGTTGTTTGGGGAGTGTTTCCGAGTGAAAAAAAAAAGAGCAAAAGCGTTTCTCAAAAGTCAGGAACTATTGAAGCCGCGCTTGGAAGGAGTAAACAAGACAGGAAAAAAGTAACTGTCCGCGAAGATGGAAAACAGGCAATAACGGAATATGTTGTTCTTGGAGAGTTTGAATATCTCTCTTTATTACAGTTGAAGTTACGAACCGGGAGGACGCATCAAATTCGCGCGCACTTATTTCACATCGGTCATCCTGTATTTGGCGACCCGGAGTACGGCGGAAGAAGAGTTTCGTGGGGAGAAGGGGGAAGTAAACATAAAGCGGAAGTAAAAAACTTACTTTCACGTATTGGTAGGCAAGCGCTACACGCAAAAACCCTCGGGTTTATTCATCCAAAGACGAATCAGTCGCTTCGGTTTGAATCCGAGTTGCCGCCAGATATGAGTTCGTTAGTGGAAGAAATAAGTCGAAAATGAGGTACGGTTTTAATACCCGCTTCTCAAATCTGTCATCGCAGATTGAAAACGTTGAGCGGACATTTTCATAACGAATTCTTTGAACGCATCTGAAAAAATACGTGGAGATTTTTCAATATCCGTAATGAGCCCTCGGCCTGCGAGTTCTTTCATCACCAGAATGTTCATCCTTCCGCGTCGTCCCTCGACCAAATCCGCAATAATAATTCGTTCGTCGGTATTCAGTGAATCCCAATACGATTGGAAGATATCGCGTCCGTGCTGCATAAATTTTTGTTTAATGGATTCAACATTGAGCGGACTTCCCGGATTTGCAACTAATGATTCAAAAACCAATGAACAAGCAATCTGTAAAAGATAAGGGTGGTACCCTGCGAGACTGATGATAAGTGGAATGTGCGCCTCGAAAGATGGTCCGCCGATTTTCGGAGAGCGGCTGAGCAGTTCCTTCACTTCAATTGGTTGAAAATGACCGATGCTCATCGTCGTGAAAATTTCAGAGAATGGTTTCTCTGGGTATTCTTTCGTTTTCAAAGCGTTCTTCAAGGGTTGATGCGTAGTAACGATTTCGATGATGTTATAATTTTCATCAACAAACCGAAGTAAATCGAAGAAATACATATCGAATGATTCGTTTTTTGCAAGGTTATCTATTTCGTCAATCAACATAACGAAACATTTTTGCATTCTGTCAATGGCTCCTAAAACTTTACGAAAGCCATCATAGGTCGGAGCATTTCCTTGCGAAAGTTTTAATGCCGGGTATGATGCATCAATGTTATGGTAGAGCGCAAGGAAGAATTCTTCGAGTGTAAAATTTGTTTGTTTCGGACATTCAACGTAGCCAAAAATATATTCGTTGAGATTCTTTAAAAAGTGTTGCCGAACATCTTTATGCGATAAATAATAGCTGAAGGATGACAATCCCATTTTATGGTCACCGCTAATCGCGATACTCTTGATACTTCTTTTTTCAATAGCATCAAACACTCTTCTGATTTCATCCTGACGACCCACGAACAAGTTGATGTTTGTTAACTTTCCTCCCGCTTGAAATGGATTTTTAATTTCAATTGGTGGTGGGGGAGGTGCAAGTGGTTTGGCAGCAATCGGGGTTGGGGCAGATTCTTTTTTCTCTTCTTTTTTCGGGACCGGAGTTGCGGGATTTCCTACGCCATCACCATAAACATTGTAAATAACGTGACTGATATTATGTTTATCCGGCAACTCACCGACAAAATGAAACATCGAGGCAAAACGTTCATTCAACACAGCAACCAAATCGTGAAATTCCCGCGATGCGAGAATGTGATTGGTGGTACCAAAACTCATTAATCGCTCAGCTTTGTTGACTGCATTTCCAATAATATCAACTCTACCAGCCAAATCCGTACGCACGGAAACCTGACCGATGTTTATTCCCATTCGCACTAATATTTTATTTTCATCACGTTCTCCAACGTGGGAACGACGCAGCGCTTCTTGAATTTCCATCGAGATTCTGAGCGGCGCTTCCATATCTTTGAAGAAGCAGAGTATCGCCCCGTCCCCGGTGGTTTTGATGCAAAGTTCTTCAGGGTTTGTAGATTGAAAAGTCGGCGTAAGACGGATGATATTTTCTAAGGTATAAACTTTTTTTACTTGCAACTCATTCGTCAGTTTAGAAAAACCGACGATATCCAACATTGCCACATAGGCAATTCTTTTATCCATTTCAGCCAAGGTCGTACACTAATATTTGATGGAACATAGAAAAATTACTGCAAAAGATACTATACTATTCTGTGAAAACAAAGAGAATACACTTTATACTTTTGAAAAGTATAAAATATTACTTTTTGGTTGGATGAATTATTAAAAATCTGAGTTATGCAATCGGTTACTCTTTTCATTTTCAAGCGTACGAGGAAGCAAAAATAAGTCAGGAAAGCAGTGTATAAATGAAGAAAAGTAAATTTCAATGGAACAAAAAATTATTCAATCAAGACAGAAAAAATCCGTAAATTACGCACGAATTTTTTTCATTTGTAGTAATCCGCTTGCTAAATCAGACCGAAGGAACTAACTTTCACGAGAGGCGCGTATTTTCTGTTTCAGAACTTACGCGAAAAATCAAATCGTTTCTGGAACCGAAATTTGAAGATATAACCGTCGAAGGTGAAATTTCAAACTTCAAGCGTCATACGTCGGGTCATTTGTATTTTTCGTTGAAGGATTCCGGTGCGCAACTTTCAGGGGTGATGTGGCGAAGCCGTAATGCATCTCTTGGATTTCTTCCACAGGATGGGATGTTGGTGAAAGCGCGTGGAAATATTTCTCTCTACGAAGCGCGCGGCTCATATCAATTGGATTGTTATGAACTTAAACTTGCCGGCGAAGGGGAGTTGCAACGCGCGTTTGAACAGTTGAAACAAAAACTTTTCTCCGAGGGATTGTTTGATGAAAACCATAAAAGGAAAATTCCCCTTTATCCGGAACGGATTGGAATTGTAACATCACCAACGGGCGCAGCGATTCGGGATATTGTGCAAATCATTTCCCGCCGGTTTCCTTCAACTGAAATTATTTTATTTCCAGTTCTCGTTCAGGGGGAAAATGCCTCTAAAGAAATTGCACAGGCGATTCGGGATTTCAACGTATTCAATAAAGTGGATGTTTTAATTGTTGGCCGAGGAGGAGGAAGTTTGGAAGATTTATGGGCTTTCAATAGTGAGGAAGTAGCCCGTGCAATTTATGATTCAACGATTCCCATAATAAGTGCGGTCGGGCATGAAATTGATTTTACAATTGCTGATTTCGTTGCAGATTTACGCGCACCAACTCCTTCTGCCGCCGCCGAACTCGTTGTTCCAAACAGTATTGACGTATGGAATACTCTTCGTACTGCTATCGAATCAAGTCATCGAATCATTTTGGAAAATATTCGTAACTCCTTTCAACAGATTCATTCTTCCGTTCGGAGTTATGCATTTCACCGACCGTTCGATACTTTGCGCCAATACATACAGAAACTGGATGAACATCAGACTACGTTACAACGGATGAGTGAATATTCGATTCAATCAACAAAAAATTCTCTCGAATCGTTATCACTACGTTTGGCTTCACTAAATCCACAAGCAGTATTACGACGCGGCTATGCAATTGTGTCGGCAAAAGGTAAAACGGTCTCATCGGCTCAACAATTGCGAAAGAGCGATACAGCCGAAGTTCAATTTCATAATGGAAAAATTTTTGTGGAAGTTGTTGGATAACCCCGCGAATGACTTCGACCCTAATAAAATATTTTTTCAATAATTACCCGATTAATCTCAATGGCTAAAGCAACTCCGAAAAATAGTTTTGAATCTTCCCTGCAACGCTTGGAAAAAATTGTTGAAACGCTTGAGGAAGGTAATACGACTTTGGATGATTCACTTACATTATATGAAGAAGGAGTGGAGATTAGTCAGGCATGTATGGAAAAACTGTCGCAGGCAGAACTCAAACTCAAGCGCATCACGAAAAAACTTGATGGTTCATTTGAACTGTTCGATGAAAAGTTGAATGAGAACGAATAAAGAAAACGAGTTACATTTTCTTTCTCCGGACGAATTTCCCCTGCTTTCAAAAATTGATTCTCCGTCCGACGTAAAAAACATTCCTCGCGAAATGTTGCGCACACTGGTCAAGGAGGTACGGGAATTTTTGGTGGATTCAGTTTCGCAAACGGGCGGACACCTCGGCGCGGGATTAGGTACGGTAGAACTTGCCGTCGCGCTTCATTATATTTTTGATTCGCCCGTGGACAAACTTGTGTGGGATACAGGACATCAGGCATATCCGCATAAAATTCTTACAGGACGAAAAGAACGGATGCAAACATTACGGAAGTTGAATGGTTTGAGCGGGTTTTTACGCAGGAGCGAAAGCGAACACGATATTTTTGGTGCAGGCCATGCAAGCACAGCGATTTC
>JAGXRH010000201.1 GCA_018335975.1 Ignavibacteriales bacterium | reverse complement strand
GTCATTCCGTCGAAAGACGGAATCCAATTTGTTTTCAAAGGTTTCTGGATTCCTGCTTTCGCGGGAAAGACAAACTTCTGGAGTTTTCACACAGTCTCTACATCACGTGGACGTAAAAGTGGAACATTCAGCATTAGACGAGAACTTCAATTTGTCTTGTAGCAACAGTCAACGGCATTCCAAGTTCCGCGCGAACTTCAAGACATTCTTTAATAGCATCTTGAATATTTTTTTCTGCTTCTTGTTGTGTTTTGCCTTGACTTACACAACCGGGAATTGATGGACATTCGGCAATGAACATTCCATCTTCGTCTTGGGAAAATGTTACAGTGAATTTCATAAGGGAAAAAACTTGAAATCAAATATGTATCGAATGTCCGTACGCGTTTTCCGCTGCCTCCATTATTGCTTCGGATAGCGTGGGATGAGCGTGCATTGTTCCGAAAATACTTTCCCCCGTTGCTTCAAGTGATTTTGCAACGTTGAGTTCTGCAAGCATTTCTGTTGCTTCACTTCCCAAAATATGCGCGCCGAGAAGTTCGCCGTACTTTGTATCGAAAATAAGTTTTACCAATCCATCGGTTTCACCAATCGCGCGCGCTTTTCCACTTGCTGAAAATGGAAATCGTCCGACTTTAATTTGATAACCAGCAGTGATTGCTTTTTCTTCCGTCAATCCAACGCTTGCAACTTGCGGCTGACAATATGTACACCCGGGAATATTGTCCCAATCAATCGGTTGCGGTTTTTTTCCGGCAATGTTTTCTACGCAAACAATTCCTTCTTTCGATGCAACGTGCGCGAGCCAAGGCGGTCCCGCAACATCGCCGATTGCATAAATTCCATCAACATTTGTTTTTCCGAAATCATCAACAATAATCCAACCTTTTTCAACTTTTATGCCGAGCGTTTCCAATCCAATGTTTTCAATATTTCCTTGAACGCCGATAGCATTGAGCGCAATTTCCGCTTTCAAACTTTTCTTTCCGTCTTTGTTCGAAACGACAATTGTAACATCGTTTTTTCCAGCAGTTACATTTTCAACTTTTGTGTCGGTTAAAATTTCAATTCCATTTTTTTTGAAATTGCTTTCGAGCAGCTTGGAAATTTCTTTATCCTCAACGGGAAGAATATTCGGCATCATTTCCACAACGGTAACTTTTGTTCCAAATGAATTATAGAAATATGCAAATTCAATCCCAATCGCTCCCGCGCCAATAATAACCATTGATTTCGGAATTGATTGCAGCGTCATCGCTTCCGTACTCGTGATTACTTTTTTTCCGTCAACAGTAATTCCGGGAATTGTTCTTGGTCGCGCGCCGGTAGAAATAATTGTGTGTTTCGATTTAATTTCTTCAATAACTTTTCCATCCTTGCTTACTTCAATTAATCCTTTCGCTTTCAATTTTCCAAAACCGGAAATATGCTCGATTTTGTTTTTCTTCATCAAATACTCAACGCCTTTGGAATTGAGTAACGCAACTTTTCTGCTGCGTTCAATTACTTTTTTGAAATCCACTTTCAAATTGCTGTACGAAATTCCAAATTCTTCCGCGTGTTTGAACTGATTGTAGATTTCCGCGTTTTTCAGCAACGCTTTCGTGGGAATACATCCCCAATTCAGACAAACTCCGCCGAGTTTATCTTTTTCAACGATTGCGGTTTTGAGTCCAAGTTGTGAAGCGCGAATTGCTGCAACGTATCCACCGGGACCGCCGCCAATTATGCTAACGTCAAATTCTTTTTGAATCATTATTCTGAAGTCTTTTAAAGGAAAGTTGAAAATTTTGCCGATGAATATAGGAAAAGAGAGAGAGTTATTAAAAACTTCTCATTCCCCACTTGCACGCAAGAGTTGACAAGTACAGTTTTTGAGAAATTCACAAAATCGCACACTTCTTCCTATATTATTCCAGAAAGAATATTATGCTGATAATGAAATTTGGCGGCACCTCTGTTGAGAATGCCGCGGCTATGCACAATGTTGCTTCCATCGTGAAACAACACCAACATCGAAAACCGTTCGTCGTAATTTCTGCTATTGCACAAGCCACCAACCTTCTGACATCAATCGGTACTAATGCCGCGTTGGGAAATATGTCGGTTGTTCAAGAAAATATCGCAACATTTATTTCAAAACACGTTTCGATTATTGAAGAGGGAATCTCTTCACCGCAAACGCAACGACGGTTGAAAGAAACTGTTGCCAATGTTCAACAAGATTTAGAACGATTATCTCAGGGAATCTTTTTCTTGCGTGAGCTCTCCCCCCGTTCTCTTGATGCGTTATGTGTTTTCGGAGAATATCTTTCCTCGCTTTGTGTACATGAAATTTTTCTTGAACAAGAAATACCCGGCGTTTGGCTCGATGCGAAAAAATTTATGCTCACGGATAATAATTTTACTTCCGCATCGCCTCGCCTCGATGAAGTGCAGAAGCGATTACAAAATATTCTTCATAATGTTGAAAAGGAAAATCCAATTTTTGTAACGCAGGGTTTTATCGGTGCGACCGAAGAGGGAATTCCCACAACGATGGGACGCGAAAGTTCGGATTTTACGGCGGCAGTTCTCGGTTCGGTGTTGAACGCAGATGAAATTCAAATCTGGACCGATGTTGATGGGTTTTTTACAGCCGACCCGCGCGTAATTCCCACGGCAAAACTTATTCCTCACCTATCGTACGCCGAAGCATTAGAATTAGCAGACCGCGGAGCAAAAGTTTTGCATCCTAAAACGATGCTTCCCATCGCTGAAAAAAATCTCCCGCTCCTCATTCGCAATTCTAAAAATCCTACGAGTGCCGGAACAAGTGTTTCTTCATCAAGGAACGAGTTTGCAACTGCCGTGGGAGTAACCCTGAAAAATAATATCGCCATCGTCTCTCTCATTCCGTTCGAACAAAAAAACTTTTCTCTCCTCACGGAAATCCTTGCGGGTATTCTTGCCGAGCACAAACGCACACCGCTCTTTCATTCTGCTGGTGAGCGTGCGCATTTATTCGGGTTCGAAGGGGGAAAAATATCTGATTCCTTCATTCAGGCGTTTCGGGAAATAGGAAGCGTAACGTTGGTGGAAAAAAAATCGTTACTCACGATAGTCGGAAATAACATTTTTCAATCACCTTCCGTTGTTATGCGATTTATGAAATCATTAGCCGACACCCAATTGCATTATATGACTATGAGCGCGCACCGTTTAAGCCTCGCTGCCGTTGTGAATGAAGAAGATGCGCTCCGTTCGATGGTTGCTATCCATAAAGAATTTTTTGAGCAGTAGAAACGACTCATCCTATGCCAAAGCAAGAAATCTCCAACATCAAGGAACTCATCCAATACCAAAGCGGAGCAGTTGTTAGCCGCACAATAATAAAAAAGAAAACGGGTACAATAACTCTCTTTGCTTTCGATGCAGGCGAAGGATTGAGTGAGCACACTGCACCGTTTGATGCATTCGTGCAAATCCTCGAAGGCGAAGCATTGATTACCATCTCGGGAGATTCGTATCTCGTAAAAGAAAACGAGACTATTCTCCTTCCTGCAAATGAACCACACGGGCTCAAAGCGAAAACGCAATTCAAAATGTTGTTGACGATGATTCGCTCGGAAGAATAATAGCACTGGACAAAGTATAGACGGGCAAAAGGCGGGCAAAAGTGCTTGAACAAAGTAAAATTATTTTGTATGTTTTGCCCGCAAATGAGAATGTGTTACAACAAATAAAAAGAAGATAAACGCAATAACTTCGTGTATCCAGACTATTTTTTACGGATGTACGGTATTGTATTGCGGGGTTACAAGAGTTATGCGAAACGTGAATCCTAACATTGGAGAAATAATAACCACATGCCAATAACAAAAATCATCGGGTCTTGTGAGATTACTGATATCAACTGGGACATAATAGAACAAATCCCAGACAGACTACAAAAACATAATGGTAAAGTCGAATCTTTAGATCTTGAATTCTCAAAAGACCGCATCACCTACTTCTATGATAACTTATCTGAATTCGTATCAAAAGCAAGAGAATTAAAGCCCCTAGGTTATGGTCTAGCGTTTTCCCTTAAAGAAGGAAAGAGGTTATCGATTTCAAGAGGTTGGAATCTTCACTCTCAAGAATATCTTTATGTTTCCCTACAAGGCTTTGGTACGGATGAACCACTCTTTGATATCATGAACTTTCTGAATCTAACCGTAGCGAAAGTTTCTTCCGAAAAGGAAACAAAGAGAAGTGCTTTTATTGCGCATAAGTTTGATCAATTGGGTCAGAGCTATGCAGACAGACTTGCACATTTCTTGAAGTTTCTGGGATTTGAAACTAGCAGCGGACGAACTTTTGCCCCTAAATCCATAGCAGAGAAAGTAAAAGAACGTCTTGAGAAGCAAGGTATAGTTTTTATGATCCTTTCAAGTGGAGAAGAATCAAGTTGGCAAATCCAGGAATCAGCAATTGCTAGCATATCAAAACCATTGTTTATATTAAAAGAAGAAGGAACCACTTTTGAGAGTGGAATTCTAAGTGACCATGAATATATTCCATTCATAAACCCGAATATTGAAACTACATTTATTCCAATTCTTGAAGGCTATCAACATTGGGCTTTAAATTTGATTAGAACTTGGACTTCCAATAACATAGACAAACCACAATTGCTTCCTACTATCTATTCTAACCCGTTGTGAGAATTACATTGCATTGTCTTTCCCGCGAAAGCGGGAATCTATAATACTTTGAAAACAAAGTGGATTCCGTCTTCCGACTGAATGACAAAATCGAGAACGCTTTATTAACTAATCAAATGCTTTCATCATTCAAAATAGCAATCCTCGGCGTTGGCGCAATTGGCGGTTACTTCGGAGGAAAACTTGCGGCGCAGTATGCAAACTCAGATGATGTAGAAATCATTTTCATTGCGCGAGGAGAAAATGAAAAGGCAATACGCACAAACGGATTGAAACTTATTACAGCGCAAGGAGAACACATCATTCGTCCTTCGCTGGTTACAAGCAAACCGGAACAAGTCGGCGTTGTTGATTTCGTTCTTTGCTGTGTAAAAAGTTATGATTTGGAAACAAGCATCGCACCACTCAAACCGTGCATTAGTGACAAAACAATTATTCTTCCGCTTCTCTATGGCGTTGATGCTTCGGAGAGAATCAAAAAATTATTTCCGCAAGCAAACGTTTGGGATGGCTGCGTGTATATTGTTTCACGATTGATTGCGCCGGGAGTTGTAGAAGAAAAAGGAAGTATGAACTCGCTCTATTTCGGTTCATCCCGCCTTAGCGGGACGAAAGAAACATTGCAGCAGGTTGAAACCATTTTCAGAACTGCTAACGTCAATGCTCGCATATCCGAAAACATTGTGCAAACGCTTTGGGAAAAATTTCTTTTCATCTCCCCTTTTGCAACGCTCACATCATTTCTCAACACAAACATCGGCGGCATAATGAGTAACGAACAACACAAAGAGTTGCTGTTCACATTACTCTTGGAAGTAAAAGCAATCGCCGATGCGAAGAAGATTTCTCTTTCCGATAACGTTGTTGAAAAGACAATGGAACAATTTGCAAAACTTCCCGCAGAAACAACATCATCAATGCACAGCGATTTTCAAAAAGGAAAACAAACGGAACTTGAAGCACTCACTACGTACGTTGTTGAACAAGGAAATGAGTTGAACGTTGCAACTCCGAATTATGAGAGAATGTTGAAAGGTTTGGGGTTGGAGTCATATTACTCAAACCACAAACCTCAAACCAAATTATTTACGAACTAATCAAATCTAATTTTCTATGAAAACACTCGGACTCATCGGCGGAACGACCTATCATTCCACTATTGATTATTACAAATACATTAATCAAATGATTGGCGAAAAACTTGGTGGTGCAAACTCTGCTCGCTGTATGTTGTATTCACTCAACTTTGCCGACATAGTAAAGAACAACGAAGCAAACGATTGGGAAGCGAATAAACAGTTGGTTGTTAATGCCGCTATGCTCTTAAAAAACTCCGGCATTGATGCATTTGTATTTTGCGCGAATACAATGCATCTTTTTGTTGAGGATGTTGAACAATCTACCGGACTTCCTGTACTTCACATCGCAGTCGAAACGGGAAAAGAAATCAGAAAACAAAATCTTAAGCGTGTCGCTCTGCTCGGAACAAAATTCACAATGGAAAAAGATTTTTTCAAAACGAAATTGAGCGTGCAGAACATTGAAACAATTATTCCCAATGATGATGATAGAAATTATATTCACAAAACAATCTTTGAAGAATTTGGAAAAGGAATTTTCACAGAAGAAGCAAAAACAAACTACATTTCTATCATCAGCAAACTTGTATCGCAGGGAGCGGAAGGAATAATCCTCGGTTGCGGCGAAATACCGATACTCCTCAGACAAACCGACGTGAGTGTTCCAACATTCGATACCACGCTCATTCACGCAAGAGCGGCGGTGGAGTTTGCGGTATTGTAACAGCATAAATTATTTCTTACTTTCTTACCACAATTTTTTATTAATCATCTCACGAAAGGTAATACTATGCGAACGATTCAAATGATAACAATACTTACGTTGTTCTTTGTGCTTGTGAACAAAACATTCACCTCAGAACAAACACTGAAAAAGAAAGACGTGCCAAAAGCGGTTCTTCAAGCATTTGCAAAAACATATCCAAAAGCAACAACAATGGGATACTCGAAAGAGAATGAAGGAAAAACTATTGCCTATGAAGTTGAAAGCAAAGAAGGAACGGTAACACGCGATATTCTCTACGACGCAAAAGGAAACGTGCTCGAAGTCGAAGAATCTGTAACGAAAGATGAACTTCCTCAAGCAATTCGCGATGTAATTGCAAAAGATTACGCAAAAGCAACCATTGAGAAATGTGAGAAACTTACCAAAGGCGAAATGACACAATTTGAGATTCACGTAACATCCGGAAAGAAAACATCGGAAGTGCTTTTCGATTCAAACGGTAAACTCGTTGAGAAACCGAAGAAAGAAAAAGATGAGGACGGAAAGAAAGAAGATGATAACGAGGATGAAGAAAACAAGTAAGATTCGTATCTCGCACTTTTTAGGCAACGGAAAAAGATTCGATTTCAAATATTTCTTTCTTTTTAAATGAGTTACATCTTTGTAACTTTAAGCCGTAATTTTCTATAAAAAAACAAATCTCTATGGATTATTTAAACCGCATTACTATTGACCCGGAAATTTGTCACGGCAAACCGATTATTCGAGGAATGCGATGGCCCGTTGAAGTCATTCTCGATATGCTTTCTTCGGAAATGTCCGTTGAAGAAATTCTCCACGACCATCCCGAATTGGAAAAGGAAGATATTCTCGCTTCGTTGCGTTACGCTCAACTTATGGTTTCCGGCACGATGGCACGACAAGCGGCGTAATGAAAGTTCTCTGCGACGTTCACATTGCGTACAAAGTCGTTTCGTTTTTCGTTTCCAAAGGAATTGAAGCACTCCACGTAAACTCTATTCTCGACAAGTGGAAATCAAAAGACAAAGACATTTGTATGTATGCAGATGCAAATAATTTCGCGGTGTTAACAAAGGATTCTGATTTTCGCGACAGTCATTTCCTTCGAGGAACGCCAAAAAAAGTAATCAAAGTGAATCTTGGCAATATATCAACGAACATACTCGTTTCCATTGTGGATGAAAACATCTCGACTCTTATTTCACATTTCGAAAAAGAAAAATGTTACGCGGAAATAAATAGAGAGAGCATTACATTTATTACTTCGTAGTCTTCGCTTCTCCCATTTTTAAAAATATCAAAGGCATCTCAATTTCTCAAGATGCCTTTGTTGTTTGTAGTAGAAAGATGGACACCATCTTTAAGATGACGTCCATCTATAATGTGACGAGAGTTATTTCTTTTCGTCCATCACTTCAAATTCAGCGTTCTCAACCGCCTTGCCATCTTTCTTCGTTCCATTATCGGAAGCAGAATGAGTATGCGCTTTTTCTTGTTGCGCTCCGGCAGTTTTCGCCGCTTCATACATTTTAGTTGAAGCATCGTTCCAGATTTTATTCAGTTCATCCGTTTTCGATTTGATGTCGACTGCGTTTCCGGATTTCACTGCTTCATCGAGAGCGTTTGTTGCGCGTTCAAGTTTTGCTTTTGTATCAGCATCAATCTTATCTGCCAAATCAGTCATTTGTTTTCGCGTTTGGAATACAAGATTATCCGCTTGATTGCGTAAATCAATTTCCTCTTTTTTCTTCTTGTCTTCTGCGGCGTGCGCTTCTGCATCACGTTTCATTTTTTCCACTTCTTCTTTCGAGAGTCCGCTCGATGAGGTAATACGAATGGATTGCTCTTTGTTTGTCGCTTTATCTTTTGCCATTACGTGCAACATTCCATTTGCATCAATATCGAACGTAACTTCAATTTGCGGAACACCACGCGATGCCGGAGGAATTCCATCGAGATGAAATTTTCCCAGCGTACGATTATCCACTGCCATCGGGCGTTCACCTTGCAGAATATTTATTTCCACCGAAGGTTGTCCATCAGCCGCAGTAGAAAAGATTTCGCTTTTCTTTGTCGGAATTGTTGTGTTCGATTTTATCATCGGAGTCATCACGTTGCCAAGCGTTTCAATTCCGAGCGTCAACGGAGTAACATCGAGCAAAAGAACATCCGTAACATCGCCGGTTAAAACTCCGCCTTGAATTGCCGCGCCAATCGCAACAACTTCATCGGGGTTTACGCCTTTGTGTCCTTCTTTTCCGAAAATTTCTTTCACAAGATTTTGAACACGAGGAACGCGCGTCATTCCACCAACGAGAACAACTTCATCAATTTGTGTCGGATTCAGTTTCGCATCGCGCAATGCTTTTTCTACCGGAGTAATACATCGTTTAAATAAATCATCGCACAAGTTTTCAAACTTTGAGCGCGTGAGATTGATATTCAAATGTTTCGGACCATCAGCAGTTGCAGTGATAAACGGAAGATTGATTTCCGTTTGCATCAATTGCGAAAGTTCCATCTTTGCTTTTTCTGCGGCTTCGCGTAATCGCTGTAACGACATCGGGTCTTTTCGTAAATCAACGCCTTCTTGTTTCTTAAATTCATCTGCGAGAAACTCCACAATGCGCTGGTCGAAGTTATCTCCGCCAAGATGTGTATCGCCGTTGGTGGATTTCACTTCAAACACGCCGTCGCCAAGTTCGAGAATGGAAATATCAAATGTTCCGCCGCCTAAATCGAAGACAGCAACTTTTGAATCTTTATGTTTTTTATCCAAACCGTATGCAAGCGCAGCAGCAGTTGGCTCGTTGATAATGCGGCGAACATTTAATCCCGCAATCGCTCCTGCTTCTTTCGTCGCTTGTCGTTGCGCATCGTTGAAATACGCGGGAACGGTAATCACTGCTTCGGTAATTTTTGTTCCGAGATAATCTTCCGCAGTTTGTTTCATCTTCGTAAGAACCATCGCGCTGATTTCCGGCGGTGAATAAATTTTATCATCAACAGTAATTCGGGCTGTATTGTTATCTCCTTTTACAACAGTGTATGGGATAAGTTTCATTTCCTCATTGACTTCATCATAAAAACGTCCCATAAAACGTTTGATGGAAGCAATCGTATTTTTTGAATTCGTAACCGCTTGCCGTTTCGCCGATTGACCGACAAGTCGCTCACCGTTTTTCGCAAATGCAACGATGGATGGAGTTGTTCTTCCCCCTTCCGCATTTGCAATAACAACCGGTTCGTTGCCTTCCATAACGGAAACGCACGAGTTGGTTGTTCCTAAATCTATTCCTATAATTTTATTTGATGCCATAGTTTTTATCTTTCTGAAAATTGTTTTGGTTAGTGAATTGAAATTCCACCTGAGGCGGATGAAAACTCGACAAGTGTAAAGCAAATGCTATGCCAAACATTTCTGGAAAATATATTTTGATTTTAGGGAAAAAAGAGGAAACTTTCTCTATTGGGAATTTGTCAATTCGTCATCTTGGCAGAAGCGACAACGTTCTTGGCAAAAAAGTAGAAAGGTTGGCGAAGAAAGGTTTGAGGTTTTGGTAATCAGGAATACCTGTCCAAGCGGAATTTTTCGCCGAGATACAACTTCCGCACCTGCTCATCGTCAGCGAGTTCGTCCGCAGTTCCTGCTCTGAAAATGGAACCATCCACGAGTAAATATGCTCTATCAGTAATCGAAAGCGTTTCGTGCACGTTATGGTCGGTAATAAGAACGCCGATGTTTCGTTTTTTCAAATCGTGGACGATTTTCATTATTTCTTCAACAGCGATGGGGTCAATGCCGGCAAACGGTTCATCGAGAAGAATAAATTTCGGTTCCATTGCAAGCGCGCGTGCAATTTCCGTGCGGCGGCGTTCTCCTCCCGATAGATTGTATCCTTTGTTGTTGGCAATATGCGTAAGAGAAAAATCAGTAAGAAGTTTATCGCAAAGAGTTTCCCGTTCTTTGCTGCTGAGCGAACGGAGTTGAAGCACGGCGAAGATATTATCGCGAACGGTGAGTTTTCGGAAAATGGACGGCTCCTGCTGTAAATACCCGATGCCGAGCCGCGAGCGTTTATACATCGGCGTAGAAGTAATTTTCTTTTCATCGAGAAAAACGTCGCCGGCATTGGGAGAAATCATTCCCATAAACATATAGAACGTCGTCGTTTTGCCCGCGCCGTTAGGACCGAGTAACCCGACAATTTCCCCTTGTTCAACTTGAACGCTGACATCTTTTACGACGTCGCGTTTTTTATAGCGTTTCCATAATCCTTCAGAGCGGAGATGCATTGTTGTGTTTTGCTTTGCCAAGTTTTTTACCACAAAACGCACAAAGTTTGTTCACAAAGAACACAGAGAATTTTATCGCCGCCGCCGCCGGCAACGACAATACTTTGTGACCTCTGTGTCTGCTCTGTGTTCTTTGTGTTTAAATGTATTTCATTAATGAGTTTTAGAGATTCCATAGAAAATCTCAAACCTATTTCACCAACATCAATCGTTTCGTCGCCGTGAACAATACTGCCGAAGAAGAACTTACTTTCACTTTCAACAAATACACACCGCTTGCTACATGCATTTCGTTATCATTCGTTCCGTTCCATTTTATTTCGTGCGAACCGACGGCGAGATTTTCATACAACATCGTTTTCACTTTCTCTCCAAGAATATTATAAATCGAAATCTCCACATTCGCCAATTGCGGAACACTCAGCCGAAATGTTGTTGTAGGATTGAACGGATTCGGGTAATTATTGCTGAGCGAAAATTGTGTTGGTGTTGAAAGAAAATCGTTTCGCACAGATACTGGCGCATCGAGTCCACCGGAAAGTAACGTTACATTTCCCAATTTTCCTCCGACAATAATTTCTTTACTGTTATTGCCATCCATATCGGGAACAACTGCGACTTCACGCGCTTGTGCTGTGCTGGTTGCTGGATATAATGCGAACTGCTGTCCGTTGTTACCGCGGAGAATGTACGTCCCGACATTTTGGACAACGAAAATGGCTTCATCAATTCCATCCCCGTTCAGATCGGATATACTTGCGCAACCCATCGTATTTTCTGAGCCGAAGAGTGACCACACCGTACTTCCATCTGCGCCATTTATGCAACGCGCCCCACCGGTTAACAAAGCAACAAGAATTTCATCAACGCTATCGCCGGTAACATCACGTAATCGTGAGAGTTGCATAACGCCGTCTCCTCCCGTTGAGTGCGACCAGAGTTGTGTGCCCGTTTCTCCGTTCAAACGAAACACCGGTCCCCAAAATGCGCCGAGTATGACATCGGGTTTTTCTCCGGCAACAGGAAACTCCATTACTTCTTTTGCACTTCCACTGCTCGGTGGAGAGAATGACCACAAGGTCGCACCGTTTGCGCCGCTGAAACATACCGCTTTGTACGATGGCTCGCCCACTGTTCCCACAACATCGGGAATGTTATCGTTATTCATATCGTCAATAGAAATTATCCCGTGCGTAAATCCTAAAAGCGGCGCCATCCACAAAATAGTCCCGTTTGTACCATCGAAAAGATAGACCGTTCGTCTTCCACCCACTCCGCCGGTTTCCGTTGCTGCTGCTACGGCAACAACATCAGGAACACCATCGTTGTTGAAATCCCGCTTAACATCCACGCCAGTAAAATCGCCAAGTGAGAAACTATCCTGCGCGTCGGTACCAAATGTCCAGAGCATTGCGCCCGTTTTCCCGTTGAGCGCGTACACGTGTTCATTGCCGCCGCCGGTGCCAATCACCACATCATTGAAACCATCGCCATTCAAATCACTCGCAATTTCTAATGCCTTTTGGTGGGAATAATCTCCTACCGTTCCGATAGAACCGGCACTGTAATTGGAAATGTAACTGGTGAACGCCCATAACGAATCCGTATCGCCCGAGCCATTTCCATTCACCGCCATCGTCCAGTAATTTTCTGTCGAAACAATCATATCCGGTTTTCCATCGCCGGTAATATCATTGAATGCGCGAACGGCTTTCACTAATCTTCCGGTGTTGGAAATCGGATGATTGGCAACAGTGTAATTCCACAGCGGAACGCCGATGGCAACAGATGATGGCTCACCTGTTCCCGTGAGGTTTATTTCGGCATCGGGAGCGTTCGAGGAATTGTTATAGAGATGAAGCGAGCCGCCGCTTGTTCCCGCAGTATGAGGATTGAACCAGATACGCACGTTAACGGATGAAAGTGCGGGAATGGTAACAGGGAATGTTTCTTCCTGAATATAATACCCACCGACAAAACTGAATATCTCCGCGCTATCCACGATGAGCGGATTCGTTCCCTGATTTTCTATTTTCAAATTCCATTTTGTCGAACTGCCGACGCGCCTCGTTCCATACTCATACGATGAAGGAACGTTGATAAATACTGAATCCTGAATTCCTTTCCCGTATGCTTTCACTGTTTGCGCTCCACGAACAAC
Source organism: Ignavibacteriales bacterium (assembly GCA_018335975.1). Lineage (GTDB taxonomy): Bacteria > Bacteroidota > Ignavibacteria > UBA10030 > F1-140-MAGs086 > JAGXRH01. The sequence continues at coordinate 1,736 of JAGXRH010000201.1, read as the reverse complement.
ATCGTTATTATATAAAATAAAATACGCACTGTCTTCCCCAAATGTTTGCGGTGCAAAAAAAATGGTAAATTGTAAATTCAGTCCCGGAGGAATAGTGTACGGCGGCGTAAGATTTGTGGTAAATTGCGACGAATATAAATTATGAACACTATCGACGGTCAAATTTCCCGTTCCATTATTTTGTACCGTCACGATCGCTGTTAGCGTGGTTCCAATATTTACATTGCCGATGTTAAACGTTCTTTCAGGTACATTGATGACCGGTCCGGTGCTACCCAAATCATATTTATACAACACTTGCCCAGTTGGCGCGCTAAGTGGTTTTGCAACGAGCCACATATACCGTCCGTTGATTGCAAGTCCGCGTGGGTTCATATCGCCATTGGGATTGTTGTCCGGCATTTGGATAGTTTGTATCGTATCGCCATTGGAAGGATTGACTACATAAATTAAATTTTTATTCGGCTCGCTGCTGAAATAATCCATTGCGTAATAAATGTTATTTCCATCCCACGCCACACCCGTTGGCTGCGCGCCAATAGTTGCAAAGGAATCAATTATACTTTTTGTGCTCCAGTTAATTTTATACAGTTTCCCGTCGGAAGGATAGTATTCCGAAACCCACACGTGCGAACCATCCCACGTAATTCCCCCGATGTATTTGCCGGAAAACCGCAGCGAATCAACGAGTGTACCATTCGTATTCAGTTTCACAATCGTACTCGTTGCAGTATATCGCCGCACGTAATAAAAATTTGTTCCGTCAAAAGCAATGCCCTGACTTGCGCCGCGACTCGGGTTAATGCTATCCACCACGTTTCCGTTCCAATCGAGTTTATAAATGAAACCGTAATTATACGCGGAGGTAGTCGAGGTGCTGCTTGAGAGGTAAAGAAAATTTGAATCCGCCGCTACGCCGTACGCCTGATTCCAGTACGTGGTATTCGGCAGCGGTATTGTTTGCACAACTGCTTGCGCATACAAAGCATTAGAAAAAATGAACAGTGAAAAAAGAACTGAGACAAGGAGAGAGTGTTTGGTATTCATCGTTGTTTTCCTTCAATAAAGTTTGAAAAAATGTGGGGAAAAAGTACTTAAAAATGATGGTGAAAAAAATAGAAACAGGAAGAACCTTCACGAGAGATGGAGTTCACCCTTCGAGGTGAACTCCATCTTCCTCTGGCTTATGCTGTTCCTTCAAAGCCGCAGATGGCTTTCACCCCATTCGACCATTGCCCGACCTCCTCGTCGTCCATCATATACCGCATCCGGTAAATTCTCGTTTCGGGAGTACCTGGTACGAGATTTTTCCGGGTATCTTCATACGGCGATTTCGTATCCACATCAAGGCGTGTCCACGTCGTTTCGCCGCCGCGTTTACTTTCAATCACGACACCATCAAAGATATTTTTTATCCAATCGAGCCGCACTCTGTCGCCAAGCACGGTTATCTTGAAAGTCGGTTTCGCATAATCAATACTTCCGGAAGGAGTAGGAGCGCCGGGAGGGACAATGCCCAACGCTTCACCAAGGGAGCGCGTATAATTCGGATGCGCCTTCAACCGTTTCGCAAGTTTGCGGGTGTGTTGAGTGGACGCGTCGAGTGTTGCGCTTTTAGTTTCCACCGCAGAATGTATCGTTAACTTCATTGCCTGCACATCGCTTATTTTTGCACGAACGGAAAGTGCGTCCGTTTGTACAACGGTTATTTCATCATTGGTAAGCCCTAACGTCGG
>JAGXRH010000200.1 GCA_018335975.1 Ignavibacteriales bacterium | reverse complement strand
CCGATTACGCCGCGCACAAATTGCAAAACAAATCGTCGAGATTTACAAACCACGAATTGATAATCGCTATAGCGCAACGCATATAGTGTCGCACAGTGATGTTTCGTTTCCCTCAACTGTTGTAGATGATGCGTACGAAATTCTTCATCTTGCAAAAAACGCGCAAGTGGTCGGTGTGGATGAAGCGCAGTTTTTCAAAATGAATATCGTTGACGTGTGCGAGCAACTTGCGAATCAGGGAAAGCGTGTCATCGTTGCAGGACTTGACCAGGATTATCGCGGCAAACCGTTTGAACCAATGCCGCAACTTTTATGCGTTGCCGAATACATTACAAAAACACTTGCAATTTGTGTTGTCTGCGGAAATCCTGCTGATAGGACGCAACGGGTGATTGATTCGAAGGAACGCGTTGTTGTAGGCGCAAAAGATATGTACGAAGCGCGATGCCGACAGTGTTTTGTTGCGCCGAAAGAGTGAATTGTTTTCAGTTTAAAGTTTATTGTGTCAAGAGTTATGTATTCACTTTCTGAAATAACTTCATTTCTCCAATTACATAAAGAAGAAATTCGTGAAAAATTTAAGGTAAAGGAGATTGGTGTATTTGGTTCGTTTGTAAAAGGAAAACAACAATCGAATAGCGACATTGATTTTCTTGTAGAATTTGAACAAGGGAAAAAAACATTTGATAATTTAATGGAATTAAAATTCTTTCTTGAAGATAATTTACATAACGAAATTGATTTAGTATTGAAATCTGCAGTGCGGCGAGAACTACGAAATAGAATTTTTTCCGAAACAGTGTATGCCTGAAGAAAGAGAGTTTGTTTTATTTCTTCAGGATATTGTTGATTGTGCAGAAAAAATTATACGCTACATCGGCAATAAAACTCTTGACGAATTTGTTTCTGACGATATGGTTGTGGATGCTGTTGTGAGAAATTTTGAAATAATAGGAGAAGCGTCGAAAAATATCCCCGATAAAATAAAAACGAAGTATCCACAAGTAGCGTGGAGAAAAACTACAAACTTTCGCAATACTTTAATTCACGACTATTTTGGAATAGATTACGAAATATTGTGGGAAATTGTAGAACAAAAACTTCCTCAACTCATTTCTCAAATAAAAACAATCATTACTTTGGAGCAAAAATAGATTTCAATTATGGACATTCTCTCCCTCCTTCGTGGCATATTTGGTGTCATTGTCATTCTCGGCATTGCCTTTGCATTTTCCAACAATAAAAAAAATGTCAACTGGCGTTTAGTGGGAATGGGATTGCTTATTCAACTCGTGTTTGCAATTTTTATTTTATGGAGCGAGCCGATGAAAAATTTCTTTTTCATTCTTGGTTTGCCCAAAGCAATCATTGAAGGTATCGGCACAGGCGTTGTTGCTCTATTGGGGTACACCACAGAAGGAGCGAAATTTGTTTTTGGAAATCTGGCAATCTCTCCGGGAATGACAAACTCGCTCGGTTTCTTTTTTGCCTTTCAAGTTTTGCCGACAATTATTTTTGTTTCCTCACTCACCTCCGTTCTTTACTATCTCGGAATTTTGCAACGCGTCGTTAAAGGAATGGCGTGGGCAATGGCGAAACTGATGGGAACAAGCGGTGCAGAATCACTTTCCAACACAGCAAATATTTTCGTCGGACAAACAGAAGCGCCACTCTTGATTCGTCCGTATATCAAAACGATGACGCAATCAGAACTGCTCACAATTATGATTGGGGGAATGGCAACAATCGCAGGTGGAGTGATGGCGGCGTACATTCAAATGCTCGGAAGTTCATTCGCTGCCTATACTCACCAACCGCTCGAAGTAGCACAATTAAAGTTTGCCGTCCAACTTCTTGCAGCAAGCGTTATGGCGGCTCCTGCATCGCTTGCAATTGCTAAAATTCTTTATCCGGAAATAGAAGAACCTCTCACCCGTGGAACTGTAAAACTCGAAGTAGAAAAAAACGCTTCGAATTTTGTTGAAGCAGCGGCAGGAGGTGCAAGCGATGGGTTACAACTTGCATTAAATGTGGGAGGAATGTTACTTGCATTTATTGCACTGATAACGATGTTCAACGCAATCCTCGTTTGGTTTGGCGGCGTAATTAATGTGAATGATTATTTCCAACACACATTCGGACAACCATTGAGTATGCAACTTTTGTTCGGATTAGTATTTCAATTCGTCGCCGCTGCAATTGGTGTTCCTTGGGCTGATGCTTTACATTTCGGAAGTTTAATCGGAACGAAAATCGTTTTAAATGAATTTGTTGCTTATCTCGATCTGGCAAATCTCATTCAGCACGGGCAAATTGGTGAGAAAGCAGCAATGATGGCAACGTATGCTTTATGCGGCTTCGCGAATTTTTCTTCCATCGCAATTCAGATTGGCGGCATTTCTCCTCTGGCTCCTGAGCGACGAAAAGATATAGCGGCATTAGGTTTACGCGCAGTGCTTGGCGGTTTATTGGCTACTCTGATGACTGCAACGATAGGCGGAATGTTAACATTGTAATGAGGATTGAAGAATGAGCAATGAACAATTGAGAGAATCCATTTCTTTCATTCAAAAAAAAACTTCACTTCGACCAACGATTGCAATTGTCCTTGGTTCCGGTTTGGGAGATTTTGGTGAAAGTTTATCGAACAAAACTGTCATTGATACTTCAACCATTCCGAATTACCCTGTCTCAACAGTTGAAGGACATAAGGGAAAATTGATTTTCGGAAAACTGAAAAACATTCCGCTGCTTGCGTTTCAAGGAAGAATACATTTTTACGAATCGGGAAATTTAGGGAAAGTTTTGTATCCGATTCACGTTGCTCATTCGCTTGGAATTAAAACTCTCATTGTTACGAATGCTGCTGGAGGAATCAACAAAAATTTTACTCCCGGCGATTTGATGTTGATTACCGACCATATCAATCTCACCTTTTTAAATCCATTAAGTTCGATAGAAAATAATTACGAATTACGAATTACGAATTACGAATCAACTTCCTCAAATCTCAAATCTCAAATCTCAAACGATACTTTCTACAATGAACAACTCTGTGAATTTGCAGAGCGTGTTGCACTCAACGCAAAAATAAAATTGCAAAAAGGTGTGTATTGTGGTTTACAAGGACCGACATATGAAACAGCGGCAGAAATTCAAATGTTGAAAAATTTTGGCGCTGATGCAGTGGGAATGTCAACAGTGAATGAAGTAACGCTCGCTGTGAATTATGGAATGAATGTTGTCGGATTTTCTTGCATTACGAATTTAGGAACGGGAATTTCTCTTACAAAACTTTCTCATGCAGAAGTTACAGAAACAGGAAATCGTGTGAAGAAACAATTTGCGAAATTGATTTCGTTATTGATTGAAGAAATTAATCGCACAAAAAAGTAATCCAATCTAACAGTCTGTTTTCAAAATCAAAAACCCGATTTCACTCTTCGTGAAATCGGGTTCGTAATCCTATCTTGGTAACGTTTCACCATTTATCTATTTTGTCAGCACCATCTTTTTGATTTTACTGTAGGTATTACCCACCTCCAACGAAGTCGCAAACAACCGATAATAATACACACCGGTTGATAATCTGGTTCCATCAAAGCGAATATCGTGAATTCCTTCTTCCATAATTTCACGAGAGAGTATCGTCGCAACCTCTTGCCCAATAACGTTATACACTTTCAAAGTTATACTCGATTCAACCGGAAGTTCAATACGAATTGTCGTTGTTGGGTTGAATGGATTAGGATAATTTTGAGAGAGTGAATACTCCGTAGGCAATTCACCAAAAGTATTTGAATTATTCTGCTGGCGAGTGAATGAAGTATCCGGAAGTTCACGAACTATTCCAACATCAGAGGCAGTTTTGGTTCCAATCAATGTGACCGCGTATGGATTTTTCAGATTTTTTATACCGTTAGTATCTATCAGGTAATTATCTGACGCAAAATCCACGGCGAATCCATCATTTAATGGTTTGAGAATTGTGCGAACGAAATTTTCTAAATTACTGTACGCAGAAGATGTTGTGATTTCGTTTTTTTGCCAATACGTCATTACGCTATCAAAATAATTCGCAATTTCTACAAGCGTCATATTATCAAGCGACCTTCCCGCTAAAATAACAGAGGTACTCAAGACCTGAAGATTGCTCATTCCGGCAGGCGTTATTCCATAATCACTCGCGTATAAATTAAGGTGGAAGAGGACGCCCTGTTCCCACGCTGGATTATCAAATTTTTTCCTGTCTGCTTTAATTGCTTTCGAAAGAAGTTTATTGGCTTTTCCTGGAATACGAATATAATCTATGGGATAGGATTGGCCTGAGTGCGGGCTTTGGAATAAACGCCCCAACTCCGTAGCTTTTTTATAGTGAATCCACCCATATTTTTTGGCTGAATCTTTTGACGTTTGCGGGACGCCAAGAAATGATTTACCTAATTTTCCAATCTTCTGAAAAACTGCCTGCACCGCTGTTGATAAATTTGGCGTTCCAGTTATAGAACCGGTTTTTCTGCTGTATTTTAATTTTACCGGCTTCGTAAACAAGGCGGTGGTGGCTTTGAATGTGCGGAGTTTAATCTTACCACCAAAATTGCCAAAGTTCAAAGTATCAAAATTTCCACCACTTGTCATGGCGATAACATAAGATGCGCCCTGACTCGGGGGTTTTGATTGAGTCCAACCTGATTGATTAACCTCCTTTACTGTGTACGTACCGGGAGGTAAATTCGACATACTGTAGTAGCCGGAAGAATCAGTTACGGCAGAATCCGAAACAGAACCGGTTATTCGAACTGTCCAACCGGGTTGAACAATTTCGCCGGAATCTGCTTCAAAAATACCATTGGCATTTTTATCCTTGAAAATTATTCCGCTTAAACTTCCTCGTTGAAAATTTCCAAAGTCATTTGCGGAATAATTGGTACCACTGATGGAAACCGCGAGGGTATATGTTCCCGGTTCTGCAGGTTTAGTTCGAACCCATCCCGACTGCGATATTTGTGCAATCAAATAACCACCCGGCAACAATTCCGTAAACGCATAATTACCGCTGGTGTCGGAATAAACAGTATCGTTACGCGCACCGAAAAGCGTTAATCCCCAATTAGCAAGACCGCCTTCGCCAACCTCCTTCACACCGTCTCCGTCAATGTCGTTGAAAACTGTGCCGCTTATAATTCCAAGTTCAAAGTTTCCAAAATTTCGTGAAGTAAAATCACTACCACTGATAATAGTGATTGAATAGAACCCGGGCGTTGCGGGAAGTGTTTGTTTCCATCCTTCCTGCAGTTCTTCCGATAAAGTATAATTTCCTGAATACAAATCAACAAAAGAATAATTCCCGTTCGCATCACTATAGGTAGAATCGAAACCAGTGCTACTCAAAAGGATTTTCCAGTTTTCCAATCCACTTTCTCCCACATCCTTTGAGCCATTATTATTTATGTCAATAAATACTGCACCACTAATTTTTCCCAATCGAAAATTTCCGAAATTGACGGTGGCGGCGTTTACCCCACTTGTTACCGTAATCGCTGACGGGAGGGAGGAAGTAAGAACCCAATCATCTTGCAATTCCTCACGAACGTAATACGTTCCCACTTGAAGACCGCTGAAGGAATATCCCTCTTCGGTCGTGTTGATGGAATCCACAAGAGTAAGGGTATCAGTTTTATAAAGTCGAATTTTCCACCCCGTCAAACCCCCTTCGCCAACATCACGTACTCCGTTGCCATTGACATCGTTATATAATATTCCGGAAATTATACCGAGTTTAAAATTTCCAAAATCATTTCCCGTAAAATTACTCCCTCCTGATATGGTATCGCGGTAGGTCCCGGGTGATTGTGGTTTTGTTTGCAGCCAACCGCTTTGCAATGCTTCACTCACCGTGTAAATACCTAAAGGAAGATTTATGAATGTGTAATTTCCATTCACATCAGTGAGAACAGAATCATTCTTCGGACCTGTAATTCTAATTCGCCAATTCGGAAGCCCACTCTCATTTGTGTCTTGAATACCATTTCCGTTGAGGTCGTGAAATTTCAATCCGCTGATACTTGTAATCTGTGAATTGCCAAAATCTTTTCCAGTAATATTATCACCACTGTTTAATGTCAAAGAATAGATACCGGGCGAACGGGGCATTGTTTGCGCCCAGCCCGAACGTGATTCTTCACTCACCGTATAGCCGCCTAACGGTAATGCGGCGAATGTATAATTGCCATTGTTATCAGTTTGTTGCGAATCATTTTTTGTTCCCGAAAGATAAATTTTCCAATCTTCAATTCCCGGTTCCCCTATATCGAAAGTGCTATCCCGATCCACATCTAAAAATTTCGTCCCACTGATTGAGCCGAGTTGTACATTTCCGAAATCTTTATTCGTAAAATTACTACCACTTTGAATGTTTAGAAAGTACGTTCCGGGGGAAGGAGGCATTCGTTGAAGCCATCCTGATTGCAATTCCTCACTCACGGTGTAATTTCCCGAAGACAAATTGGTAAAAGAATAAGTCCCATCGAAAGAGGTTAGAATTGAATCATCCTTTGTTCCCGTTATTTTTATTTTCCAATTTGCAAGTCCGGGTTCACCGACATCGAATGCGCCGTTGTTATTTAAATCGTGAAATTTCTTCCCACTAATTGAACCATATTGGAAATTTCCAAAATTCACGTTGGTTGCATTTGTACCGCTCGTTATCGGAATGCCGAAAGGATTAACCGATGTTTGAATCCACCCGCTCTGTTGCTGCTCTCGGAGAAAGTATATACCGCTTTCCAAACCTGTGAAGTTGTATCCTTCCGATGTTGTTAAAACCGAATCTACAAGGTTAAGAGTATCACTTTTTGATAAATATATCTTCCATCCCGAAAGTAACCCCTCTCCCCCATCTCTCAAACCGTTTCCGTTGAGGTCGTTAAATTTGGCTCCACTAATCGAACCATAGAGAAAATTTCCAAAATTTGTATTGGAATAATTACTCCCGCTCATTATGGAATATGTATAAGTTCCCGGCGAATCGGGCGCTGTTTGTAACCAACCTGATTGAAAGACTTCATTGACAGTGTACTCACCTGCCATCAAGCCAGTGAACGAATAACTTCCGGATGCGTTTGTTATTGCAGAATCTACTGCCGCTCCTGACAATTTTATTTTCCAATTAATAAGCCCGGTTTCTCCTGCATCTTTGGAACCATCACCATCTACGTCATTAAATTTCAATCCACTAATGACACCAAGTTGAAAATTACCAAAATCCTGTCCGGTGAAATTCACTGTTTCTCCCCCTTCGATAGTGATGGAGTATGTGGAAGGCGAAGAGGGCATTGTTTGAATCCATCCTGACTGTGACGCTTCGCTGATAATATAACTGCCCGAGCCTAGATTAGTAAAGAAGTAATTTCCGCCTGCATCGGTGAGGAAACTATCGTAGGATGCTCCGTTCTTGGATAATCGAATTCTCCAATTTGCTAAACCGGATTCACCGACATTCTTTACACCATTTCCGTTGAGGTCATTAAACTTTACGCCGCTTATAAGACCTGAAACCACTCGTAAAGTCTCAGAATTGGAGATACCTCCCCCGGGAGTGGGATTTGATACTGTAATGTAATACGTTCCGGGTGATACTAAATCGCTTCCGGGAATATTTGCTGTTAACTCACCGGAATTTACGTAAGTAGTTGTTCGGTTTGAACCATTGAAGCGGACTTTTGAAGAATCAATAAAATTTGTTCCGCTTACCGTCAGTGAAAATGTTGGGTCTCCGGCGCTTTTTACCGATGGAGTAATACTGGTAATCGTCGGTACTGGATTGGAAATATTAAATGCATTGCTTGTAACTCCCGTTAAGCCAACTGCTGAAACTTCCAATGTGTACCCATTTCCCGCCTTGTTAATACTGATGCCGGAAAATGTTGCAAGTCCTGCAATTGCATTAAGTGGATTCGTATCTGTAGAAAGTGTTCCTCCGCCGGGATTCGTTCCTATTGCAATCGTTATTGCATTTGTTGCCGTATCCACAATATTACCGGCAGCATCCTGAACGCTTATAACTGGCTGCGGAGTAAGTGGATTTCCCACCGTTCCGTTACTCGGCTGAGTAGTAAAAATTAATTTTGAAGGAGCGCCGACCTCAATGGTAAAATCAGAACTTGTATCCGCAGAGATTCCTCCGGTTGTCGTTGCTCTCAAAGTGTATCCCACTCCTGCTTTATCAATTTTTACACCGCTAAATGAGGCAACACCACTTGAGGCATTGAGTGGATTAGTGCTTACGGTTAAAATTCCTCCCCCCGGATTAGAACTGATTGCCAGAGTAATCGCGTGTGATGAAGAGGTTACAATATTTCCCCCGAGGTCTTCAACCTGAACTTCGGGCTGTGTTGAGAGATTGCTCCCACCGATTCCATTCCCGGGTTGCGTTTTAAATTTTAATCGCGCAGCAGAGCCAACGCTTATTGTAAATGAATTACTCGTTACAGATGTTAAACCGGTTGCAGATGCGACGAGTGTGTAACCAATTCCGGATTTATCAATTTTTACGCCGGAGAACGCCGCTACTCCGCTGATTGCTGACTGTGGATTTGCATCCGAACTAAGTGACCCTCCGCTCGGGTTTGTTCCTATCGAAAGAGTTATCAAATTTGTTGCGGAAGTTACCGAATTATTCCCCGCATCTTGAACTGTAACAACCGGTTGAATGGAAAGATTACTCCCGCCATTCCCATTCCCCGGTTGGATAGTAAACGCAACTTTAGCGGCCGGACCAACGGAAATGGTAAACGAACTGCTCGTAATCGAAACTAAACCGAATGAACTTGCAACCAGAGTATATCCGCTACCGGCTTTATCAATTTTTACTCCGGAGAAAGTTGCACAGCCACTTGCTGCATCTATTGGATTTGCATCACTTGATAAAATTCCACCGACAGGATTTGTCCCAATCGCGAGAGAAATTGAATTTGTCGCCGTCGTAACTATGTTTCCCCCTGCATCCTGAACACATACTACAGGTTGTGTAGTAAGCGCAGTTCCCCCTGTTCCATTACCCGGTTGTGAACTGAATGAAAGTTTTGATGGAGAGCCAACAGTAATATCAAATGAATCGCTCGTGATACTTGTTAAGCCGGAAGCGGAGGCAGTAAAAGTATATCCCTCCCCTATCTTATCTATTTTTACTCCTGAGAAAGTTGCAAGTCCGCTGATTGCATTTTTGGGATTTGCATCTGCACTGAGTACTCCACTCCCCGGATTGTTCGCAATTGCGAGAGTAACGGAATTGGTTGCAGAAGTAACCGTATTGCCACCGGCATCTTGGACTGCAATTACCGGTTGAGTGGAAAGATTACTTCCGCCGGTTCCGTCTCCCGGTTGAGTTGAATAACCAAGTTTTACTGCGGCACCTACTGTAATATTGAATGTTGAGCTTGTTATCCCCGTCAATCCGGTTGCCGATGCGGTCAAGGTGTATCCGGTGCCTGCTTTATCAATTTTTACTCCGGAAAATGTTGCAGAACCATTTGAAGCGGCAAGTGGATTTGTAGTTACGCTCAATGTTCCTCCGCTTGGATTTGTGCCTATTGCGAGAGTAACTACATTTGTTGTACCCGGAACGGTATTGCCACCAGCATCCTGAATGCTCACGACCGGTTGGGTAGAAAGATTGCTTCCACCTGTACCATTACCGGGATGAGTAGTAAACCCTAATTTTGCCGGACCTCCCACTCCAAAATTAACAGAATCACTATTCCCGGTTTTGCTTGATGCCGATGTTGCAGTGAATACATGTTTACCTTTTGTACCAGTAAAAACTAATTTTCCTGTTACACTGGCAATTCCATTCACAAAATCGGAGGACTGATTTAAGATTTGATTAAGTCCTGAACCAAGACCGGAAATAGTTCCGTCGTTGGGACTAACAGTAATCGTAACATTGTTTGTTGAAGCATTGAACGATGTTAAAGTATTGTTAGAAGCATCTTTTGCCGTTATGGTGTTTGTTCCTGCAAATGCTACTCCAACTGTCTCGGTTGTTGCAAAAGTAAAATCAAAATGGTCAAGAACCGAAGGTGATGCATTCGCTAAAGTCCACGTTGAAAAAGAGGTAACCGTTGAACGTTCAACATATTTGTCGGTTGTATTGACAACACCGGTACGCCCTTGGTCAGCCCACGAGCCATCGAATTTCCAAATCGAGAGTGTTGTATCGGTATTACTATTCAGTTCTGTATCTAAATAATGCAGTCGTAATGTAGAAGAAAACCCGCTTCCTCCGGTGGAAGTGATATCATAATATCGTTGTATTGCATCGGCTTTCCCGGAAGGAGTTGAACCCTTAACCAGATTTACATCAATTTGTGATGGAAATGTTCCCCCCGATGAAAAGGTAATAGAGGTGAATTGATGTCCAAAACTATACGAGGTTGTCGCAACAAAAGTTGTTCTTCGCACTGTTCCGGTAACTTCATTCGTACCGGAGGTGGTTGCATTCCCACCCATCGTTAATATGTTTGAACTTAGAGAAAGACTATTTGTAAGGGTGAGCGCTCCATTCACCGTTACATTTCCGGATGTAGTTTTATCCGCAGAACCTGCAAGTGTGAGATTGTTGAACGTAAATGCTGGTACCGATTGAGCGCCACCATTAAAATTAACCGTACTTCCCGTACTTTTATATCCGCCGGTACTAAATGTTGCAGAGGGAGAAAAACTTCCGGCAATACCGATTGTCCCGCTGGATGCTAATGCAATTGTGTCTGTTGCTCTCGCACCACTAATGGAAAGGTTATTATAATTGAGCGCAGAAATGGTTTGTGCAGAGGCGCCATTGTATTCTATCGTACTTCCGGTAATAGTGTACGTGTTCGAACCGGCAGTGAACGTCCCGGCTATTTTAATATTTCCACTTGACGCAAGTGTTCTATCTCCCGTGGAACTACTTGAAAGGTGATTGTAATCGAATGAGGGAATTGATTGTGTTGCCGAACCGTTAAAATTAATTGTGCTACCGGTAACAGTATGTCCCGTTGCGCTGCCCGTCGTAAATGTTCCCGCTACTCCAATTGTTCCACTCGATGCGAGGGTTTTATTGAAGTTACTAAAAGTCAAATTTCCGTAGTTGGCGGCAAACACGTTTTGTCCATCAGATGATTGATTATAGGAAACAGTCCCCGACGCAGAACTTGAGAGTGTACCGCTCGTTACGCTTGTTCCGGAATTTAAAGTTAAAGAATTTGTTCCAATGGAAAATGTTCCCGCAGTTAAAGTTAATGTGCCGTTGACCGTTATCGAACCTAAAAGAGAAGCACCGGTACTGTTATTCAGCGTAAGATGATTAAATGTAGTTGCGCTAATAGTGGGTGATGTTCCATTGAGAATTACAGCGCCAGAACCTCCTGTTGTTCCTCCTGTATTCGACCAATTTCCTGATACAGTTATATTTCCTGAACCCATTGTAACCACCCCACTACCAGAGAGGTTACCCGTAACGGTAATTGTATTATTTGTTGTATTCAATGCAACGGGACTCCCGACATTCCAATTTTCACCAATAGTAATAGAAGTTCCAGCCGATGGAGTTTTTGTTCCAGCATCGGAAAAAGTAAGATTATTATATGAAGGGGTAACTGAAAATGTTTGAGCAACTCCTGAGGCGTATTCTATTGTCGTTCCACTTGACATATTCAAAGTTCCAAATGATGGAAATGTCGTAGCGGCAGAAGCGCTTCCTAACTTCAGTGTGCTTGATGATTGTAGATTAAGTGTTCCAGAAGAGGTAATTTGATAACCACCGTCACTTAAAATACTGTTACTTGTAACATCACCGATTGTCAATGTTGTTACTGATGATGTTCCTGTAAGAGTTACCCCGGCAGAGTTGTTTGACTTGAGTGTACTATACGTTACTCCTGCAATTGATTGTGCGGTTGTCCCATTGCAATTTACCACAGAAGTTCCACCGGAAAACGTGCCACTGTTTACAAAATTTCCACCGAGTGTTAAATTAAAATTACTGGTGCTGAGCGTATTGTTCGTTCCTATATTTAAATTGCCAGCAACATTTGTGGCTGCTGTCAATGTTTTAGTTACCGTAGCAGTTGCGGAGAGTGTTAAATTTCCGTACGTCGGGACACCGGATATATTTTGTGCAAGGTTCGAATTATAGGTTACGGTACTCGTTGAATTTAATGATACATTTCCTGCGGTAAAATTCGTTGGGAAGGTAGTGGCAACGCCTGTACTTCCGAGTGTTAGACCGGTTGATGCCGCCATCGAAAAACTGTTGGACCCGTTACCGGTAATTTGAAAACCATTATCAAGGAGTGAGCCACCTGAGATGGTGAGATTTCCGTTCACTGTCGTTGCCCCGCTCAGAGTACGTTGCCCCGTTCCCGTAATCGTTAAATGAGTATAGGTAACTCCCTGAACGGATTGCGAACTATTACTAGAGTAGATAACCGTTGCGCTTCCACCATCAGCAGAAAAAGTTGACGCTCCACCTACCAAAGAAAACGAAGTAGCATTCGAAAGAGTTAAAGTTGCATTCTGGCTCCCAAGTTTCAGTGTAAAAAGGGAGGTTACCGGATTATCCGAAGTGAGAATAATCGTGCCACCGACGCTCATTGAACCGGTTTGTAATTGAAATTCTGCGTTGCCTCTGTTACCGCCATTTTTAACTCCCGTCAATGTAACATTGCCCGTAACCGAGAACGAACTCGCTGTGGAAATCAGTGAAGATGTAACCACTGCCGTTGGCGTCTGCGTCCCCCCGACCGAAATTGCGGCGCAGCTAATCGTTCCCGAACCTGCAATTGTTGCAGAGGTATTCGCCCCCGATGAATCCTGGAGCGAGAGTGTACCACTTATTGTAAGAGTACCCCCACTCGCGATAGTCAGCGTTGTGGTTTGCCGCCTTCCGAGAGTTAATGACGAAATAGTCCGTGAATCACTGACGTTGGGTTGGAATGTCGTAGTCAACATTCCTATTTCCACAGCGTCATCGGAATTTGGCGGCGTCCCCGGAGTTCCACTCACAGTGGTCCAATTTGCTGCAGTTCCCCATGCGGTACTTGAAGAACCATTCCAGCGAACTGTACCGGCAGAGAAAGCATCATTGAAAAAAAAGAAGAGGAGAGAAAAAAGTGTTATGAGGCGGTTAAGGTTGGTGTTCATATAATTATCCTTTACTAATGAATACGTTGAGAAAATTAGGTGTTAGCCACCGATTGATTATTTGAGAACTATTGCGATTACAGATATTTGGCATACGTTTTGTTAAAATTGCTGGGCAAAATGTACACGAAACGAAACCCCATAGTCGTAAGATGGTATCTCAATTTTACGTAAGCAGACAACGATTCTATCAGTGCAAGTTTGTCCTACATCCTGATTGCTCGCTTTCACCAAATGATGGGGGAAATCTGAATTATTTCAAACGGACGCTTGTAATTCAGTAAATTTCTAAAAGAGAATGGATAATGATATTTGCAAAATGTTTAAACGACCGGGAGAAATTTTGGGGTGGGATAATCTGTAGATTCAACGAAGGGAGTTTCTAAAAACAGAATTATTAATATTCCGTAGTCAATCTAATAAGTTTTTTTTCAAGGCTTTTTCGTTACATACGCGCGCGTTTCGTAGAAAATTAATGCAAAAAAATGAGATTCATCTTTCTACACCCACCTCTTCGGATAATAAGGTCGCATTTTTCTCCCGGTACAATTGCCCTACCTCTCCCCCGATAACAAACGTGATGCAGGAAAAATAAATCCAGAGGAAGGAAACGATGAGAAAGGTGTACGCGCCGTAAATCTTTCCGAGCGCGGGAAACTTGGTAAAATACCAGGAAAAAATCCATCCCGTAATTTGCCAGAGAATTGCTGTGGTAAGCGCGGAGATAAAAGCGGGTTTGATTTGCACACGTTCATCGGGAACGTAGCGATAAATGATAAAGAACATTGCAACAAATAATCCGAAAATAGTTATGGCAGAAAAACTGTACTCGAACCACAACGTCCGCTGCTGAATTGCTTTTGGAAGGACATCGAGGATTTGATGCACGAGCGAAAACATCCACATTGCGCCGTTGATAAGAAGGAAGAGTACGGCAAGCGCAAGTACCCAGCCGATATCTTCGAGAATGCTCATAAAGATATTCTTCGTTTGCGTTACGCGGTAAATGCGATGAAGCGATGAACGGGTAAACGCAAACAGATTTGTCGAAGTCCAGATAAGGGTGAATGCCGCAACAAGCCCAAAGCCAGTACTATTGGAAACAATTTCTTCGATGATAGACGTCAGTGTTTGCCGAACTGTTTCGCTGTAAGTTTTTGCAGTAAATATTTTCCCGAGTAAATCTTCGAGATGTTCGTAGATAATTGTTTTGGATTCGAGTATTGTTCCGAGTAATGATGCGAGAAGTAAGAGGAGCGGAATTACGCAGGTGATGATAGCGAATCCCATTCCGGCAGAGAGAAATAAGCCATCATCTTTTACAAAACGGAGCGCAACTGCTTTGGGATAAAATCGTATTGCTCCAAGTACGATACGTACACGCTCTTGTAGTGTGTATTTCTTCCTGTGCGCAACACGTTCCCGGATATCGGCAACACGTTTCTTGATTCGTAACGCGCGTTCTTTTGTTGTGAGTTTCATACGCCGACCGGTTTTAATCGCGCAAATTTCAAAATTAAATTTTTCCTTCCGACTAAATCGAAATCTACCGTTGCTTTTGCCTCTTCGCCTCTGCCGGAGAGAGCAAGTATTCTCCCTTTTCCGAAAATATCGTGAACAATGCGCATTCCCGATTTCAGCGAGATGAGTTCCTGCGATTCGTTTTCGTAATCGGGTTGTTCGCTTTCATCGTCAAAAATAATCTCCCTGCTTCCGTTGGATTTTTTCTTTCGTTCTAACACACTTGGGTACGGTTGTTGGACTTTTGCATATATGCTGCGCGCTTTCGGCATCTCAACAACGAGAAATTTTTCATCAATCTCGGAAAGAAACCGCGAGGGAGTCGGATAGGTAACATCGCCGTACCGGTACCGAACATTGGTCGTACTGATATACAATTTCTGCATCGCTCGCGTTATTCCCACATACATCAATCGCCGCTCTTCTTCCACTTCCTGATGATTGGAGAAGGAATCATACATCGGCAGCAATCCTTCTTCAACGCCGGCGACAAACACCACGGGAAACTCCAATCCTTTTGCCGCGTGCAACGTCATCAACGTAATGGAATTTTTATTGCTGTCCCACTTATCCACATCGGCAACGAGCGCAATCTCCTGTAGAAAATTTTGCAACGTCGGTTCTTCGCTCTCATCTGCATATTCCGAAATGGCAGAGAGTAATTCCTGAATATTTTCCCAACGGGTGAGCGATTCCGGCGTTCCCTCTTCTTTGAGTTCTTTCAACACGCCGATTTCTTCAATGAGAGAACGGGAGAGTTCACTGACAGAAATTTGATTGTGCAATTCGATGTATTTCCAAATGAGTTTGTTGAAAACTTTGATGGCGTTTTTCGTGCGCGTTTGTATTCCCTCCACTTC